>JAQUVR010000042.1 GCA_028693335.1 Candidatus Iainarchaeum sp.
TAGTATTTATTTTGTTAAAATACTTTGACTTTCTATAATATTTTATTAATAAAACTATTTATAAATATAGTTCTCTTTAAAAAATATATATGACTAAAGAAATAAATAAAGAATTAATAACAGATCTTAAACATAAAAAATATGGCATTTTTGGAAAACATTCTGCTGTTGAAATTTGTACGTGGAATAAAAAAGCATTAAGAGGAGAAGGCGTTTGCTATAAAGAACACTTCTATAATGTTAATTGCCATAGATGTGCACAAATAACCCCAACTGTTTTGTGGTGTCATCAAAACTGTACTTTTTGTTGGAGACCAGCACAATATATGGATGTTGCAAAATTAGATTTAGACTTTATTGATAATCCAAAAGAAATTATTGATGGATTATTTATTGAAAGAAAAAAATTATTAAGTGGATTTGGTGGTTTTAAAAAAGTTGATAAAAAAAAACTAAAAGAAGCAGAGGTCCCAAGTCACGTAGCAATCTCATTATCTGGAGAACCAACACTTTATCCTAAATTAGATGAAATGATTACTTATCTAAATAGTTTAAAACAAATTAAAACAATTTTTTTAGTCACAAATGGACAAGAACCAAAAATGCTTAAAAAGCTTCAAGAAAAAAAAGCATTACCAACTCAAATTTATTTGTCAATAGATGCTCCAACAGAAGAACTGTATCTTAAAATTAATAGACCAAAAATTAAAGATGGTTGGAAAAATCTACAAAAAACTGTTTCTTTGTTTAAAGATATAAAAACAAGAAGAGTAATTAGATTTACTTTAATAAAAGGATTAAATGATGATTTGACATTATTAAAAAAATATGTTAGCCTATTTGAAAAAACAGATGCTGATTTTTTAGAAATTAAATCATATATGTTCTTAGGATATTCTAGAAAAACACTTGCTTTAGAAAATATGCCATCACATCAAGATTGCTTAGATTTTGCAAAATTAGTTGAAAATAATTCTAAAAAGTTTAAAATAGTTGATGAATGTAAGCCATCAAGAATTGTTTTATTAAAAAATAAAAATAGTAAATATAAAAATTTTATTTTAACTGATAAAGAAAAAGAAAGAATGTAAATGAATGAAGAACTATTAAAAATTATAGAAATATTAAAAACAGAAAAAACAATTTGCCTATTAGCACCAAGTTTTCCAGTAGATTTTTCTTTTCCAGAAGTAATTTTGGATCTAAGAGAAATTGGTTTTACTAAAATTGTTGAATTAACTTATGCTGCAAAACTTATAAATTATAAATATATAGAAATACTAAAAAACAACCCCGAAAAACAATACATTTGTCCTAATTGTCCAACAATTGTTAAATATATAGAAAATAAGTATCCTGAGTTAAAAGAAAATATAATAGACGTTGCATCCCCAATGGTGATTATGGCTAGATTTGTAAAAAGAGAATTTGGAGAGGATTATAAAACTATTTTTGTAGGCCCTTGTTTTGCAAAAAAACAAGAAGCAAAAGAAAATTCTGATTGTGTGGATTATGCTATAACTTATAAAGAATTTTGTGAGATCTATAACTATTTAGAAGAAAATAATTCTCTTAAAAAAATAGAAGAAAGTCAAGAAAATAAAGAAATAGATAAATTCTATAATGATGTAACTAAAATATATCCATTAAGTGGTGGTGTTGCAGAGAGTATGTTAAACAAACAAATAGTATCAAAAGAAGAAATAATTGTTTGTGACGGGCCAAAAAACATAGATGTGTCTATAAAAGATTTTAAAGAGTTTAAAACATTTAGATTTTTAGATATTCTTTTTTGTGAAGGTGGCTGTCTTGGTGGTCCAGGGATAATTAATAAAGATCCAATAGATGAAAAAATAAAAAAAATATTAGAATATAAAGATAGATCTAGATATTATCAACCAGATGAAAAATATGGCAAATTTATTCATGCATTTGCATTGGATCTGAAAAGAAAAAAATAAAATTCTGGTTTTAAAGACGCAAGTCTTTTATAAAATAATTTTTGGTCAATTGTAAAAAATTTTGTTGGATTTATTGCACTTTTATATTCTAAAAAACCAGATTCAAGATCTTTTTCTTTTATTTCTACACAATTATTAAAATTAGGTGCGTGTGTAGTTATATAGCAACAAATAATATCTTGATAAAAAGTGTTGTGTTGTAAATTAGAAATCACTAGAACAGGTCTTTTCTTTGACCTAGAAAGATCAGTAAATGGAAAATACGCAAGATATATTTCTCTTTGTTTAATACTTATTCCATCTTTTATCATCATTATTATTCCAACTTTTTAATGATTTATCAAGCAGTTTATAATATTCCTTATCTTCTTTTGTTAAAAAAACATCTTCTGCTTTTTGAAGTATAATTTTTTTTTTATCAACAACTAAAATTAAAGACGCCCCTTTTTTTAGATTAAGTTGATTTCTAATACTTATTGGAATACTAATTTGCCCTTTATCACTTATAGTTGCGGTCTTAATTAACATATTCTTACCTTTCTTACTTTTCTTACTAATATATAAATTAAGAAACAACTATTTTATAAACATATCAAAAAAAATGGAATCTTAGTCAGTGATTCCATTTTCTGTAACTTGATAAATTGCTTCGCCATCTGGAAGACTTGGAGAATCTACTAACTTTGCAATTCTTTTTGAGCCAGATCCTTTTCTTAAATAAATTCTTGTCTTTGATGCGTGTTTTACAACATTACCACCAATAGCATCAGTTGGATCTCCAAATAAAACATCTGGTCTTGACATTACTTGATTTGTTACAAATACAACAATGTTGTAAAGTTCTGCAATTTTTTGTAATAACCTCATATGACTATTAAGCTTTTGCTGTCTATCAGATAATTGTCCTCTACCAACAAACTCTGAACGAAATTGACTTGTTAATGAATCAACAATAACTAATCTAATATTTTTTTCTTTAATAATTTCAGCAGCCTTATCCGCAAGAAGCATTTGATGATTACTATTATATGCTCTTGCAACAAATATATTTTTCATAACTTGCTCAGGATCTAATCCTCTGTGCCTTGCAATTTGTTCAACTCTTTCTGGTCTAAATGAGTTTTCTGTATCAATGTACAAAACATTACCATTAAGTCCGCCTTTGTCTCTTGGAAGTTGAGCTAGAACACTTAATTGAAAACACCATTGTGATTTACCCGCAGCAAACATACCATAAACTTCTGTAATTGATTGACTTTCAATTCCACCACCCAAAAGCTCATCAAGCTCTTTTGACCCGGTTGTTAATCTTGCAATTGTTTTTCTTCTTTCAAGTATTTTTTCTGCACTTTCAAAACCCATTTCTAATGAATCTCTTGCTGCTTTAATTGCTTTTATTGCAGTTCCTTCACCAAGACCAGCAACAGCAACCAATTCCATTGGAGATGCTACTGCAATTCCTTCTAAAGAATCATACCCAGCAGCAATTAATTTTTCTGCTGATGCTGGGCCAATTCCTGGAAGATCTGTAATTGATTTTGTTTTGCCAGGTTTTTTTTCATCAGTATTATTTTCAACATCTTCCATTTCTTCATAATCATTAACTTCATCGTCTAAGAATTCTTGATCTTTATCCTTTATTTTTTTTTCTTTCATATGTTATCCCCTTTTTTAATTTTCTAAACTATAACATAATAATAGATCCACAGATATATATCTCTTTTGGAAGGGGGTTCTTGTCCAGTGGCATAAGAGCAAAAAATGCTGTCCAGTGGCACTAATTATTAATCAAAAAATAATAAATCCAATTAAATCAGGTGGTTTTTTTTCAAAATTAAAACCAAAAACAATTTAAAGAGTACTATAATTTATTTATAATGTAATAAAAATAAAACAAATTCTTAATAAAAACTTAAAAAAATGAAAAAAAATGGCATTAGAATATGAAAACATAAAATGGCTAAAAGAAGCAGCATATGCAGACTCAAGAATAATTGGAAGAAAAGCAGCAAGATTAGCGCAATTAACTTCTGCCGGAATAACTATTCCAAGAGGTTTTGTTATAACATCAACTGAGTATTTTAATTTTTTACAAGTTAATAATATTAAACAAAAAATATCTCAAATACTAAAAGCAATTGATTATAATAATTCAGAAGATATTTTAAAAAAATCAAAAGAAATTCAAGAATTGATCTATAAAGGAAAACTAAATCAACAAATGGAAACTGAACTATATAAATATTATTTAAAAATTGGCGAAACAGGAGTTGGTTGGTTAAACTCACAAGCAGATGATTTTGTTGCTGTTAGGTGTTCTGTTGTATGTGATGATGGAGAAGTATGCGACACAAAATTTATTGAAGAAGAAGGCGGATCTTTAAATGTCAAAGGAAGAGTTAATCTAGTAAAAGCAATTAAAGACTCTTGGGCAACATTATTTTCTCCAGACGTAATAGAATATGCAAATAAAAAAAACATTAATATTGAAAGATTAGGAATAAGTGTTTTAATTCAAAAAATGATTGTAGCAAAATATTCTGGAATAACAATAACCTCAAAAAGTCAAGAAGATCCAAATACAGTTATAATTGAAGCAGTATATGGTTTTGGTGCAGCACATGTAATAAAAGAAATTACTCCTGATCATTATGAAACACAAAAAAAGCCATACACAACATTACACAAAAGCGTTTCAAAACAAGAGTGGGAATTAAAAAGAGTTAAAGGAATAACTACAAAGGTTCCTGTAATTGAAAGTGAACAAGAAAAACAAAAAATAAATACACATTTATTAAAAGATCTAACAAACACAGCAATAAAAGTTGAAGAATTCTTTGGAACTCCACAAATGGTTGAGTGGGCAATGGATAAAGCAGATTTCTATTTAATTTCTTCTGAAGCTATTAATCCAAATGTTGCAGAAAAAACTAAAAAAAATCTAAAACAACAAAAAATTCATTCTTTAAAAAATCAATTATTAGTTAAAGGTATTGGTGCTGTTCCCGGTGTTGTTAATGGAGATGTTATTATAGTAAATAATTATAATGATTTAGAAAAAGTAACTGAAGAAAGCATAATAGTAACAGCAATGACAGATCAAGAAATGATGGAAGCAATAAAGAGAGCAAAAGGTGTTGTCACTAGTGGTGGTGGAACAATTTGTCATGCAGCTGTTATTTGTAAAAATCTAAATAAGCCTTGTGTTGTTGGCGCAAGGTTTGCAATAGAACAACTATTAGAAAATGAAACAATTATGATAAACGGAACTAGTGGAGAAGTTTATAGTGTATCTAAATTAGATCTCGTTGATGTTAATGATGATGGATATCCAGAACCAGAAGAACTGGAAGAATTAATAGAAGGAAGAATAAAAAAAGAAAGTGCTCATTGGGAAGTTGTAAAAAGCAAAAAACCAAAACAAAAATCAATAAAAGAACCAGATACATTTTTAGCACCTTCTCAAAGACAAAAAGAAACACAAGAAGTTTTAAAAAAAGAATATATTGATTCTAGTGGAAATATTAATATTAAAGATTTGGCAAAAATAGAAATTACTAAAATTAAACAAATAGTAATTCCAATAGATCAATTATTTTCTGCACTTGAAAGAGAAAAATTAAGAGAAGAATTTCCTGGTTCTGTTTGTATGCTTACAAAAGAAAAAATTAAAAAGATATTAAAAGATATTAAAGAAATGTAAGAGGAAATGAAAATGGCACCAAAAGGAAAAACAACTAAACCACAAACCAAAAAAATTGCAGAATCTAAATTAAATAATCTTTCTGAGGTTTTAAAAAATACCAGAACATCAAAAGCACAAAAAATAAAAAAATTAGAAAGCTATAGTGCAATGTATGAAAAAGCAATCAAAAGAAAAAAAGAAGTTTACAAAAAACTGTTTGAACTTGCAAAAAAAGATCCAAAAAAAGTTGTTGGACTAGAGGAATTTGATCTAAATCTTTTTTTAGATAGTAATAAAAATTTCTCAGATTTTTTTAGAAGATTAAGATCAGAAATAAACACGCTTGAAAAACAAAAAAGAACAATACAAGGCGCAATTGCTGAAATAAAATAAAA
>JAQUVR010000043.1 GCA_028693335.1 Candidatus Iainarchaeum sp.
GCCGCAAACACCATTAGAGAAAAATTAGGTCTTCACGCAGAGTCTAAAGGATCTCTTTACGGGGATATTACTCTTAAAGATCTAAAACACGATAATGATATTTTTAATTGTAATTCTCTTGGTCGTGGTGGTTGGTCAATAATGTCTAGAATAGAGCCTGAAGAAATAGAGGTTGTTGATGTTAATGCTGATTTTGTTTTAGTAATTGAAACAGCAGCAATGTATAATAGACTTATTGAAGAAAGATACGCTAGAGAACACAATGCGATATTAATTGGAACTGGTGGTCAAGCTGCAAGAGGTACAAGAAGATTGATACACAGATTAAGATATGAATATGATTTGCCAGTAATTGTTTTTACTGATGGAGATCCATATGGTTGGTATATTTATTCTGTTATTAAGAGTGGATCTATGGCATTAGCTGCACACTCAAAATATATGGCAGTTCCTGATGCTAAATATGTTGGTATGACTTTAACTGATGTTGATACCTATAGTTTACAAAACGTTACTGAAAAAATGAAAGACGGAGATATTAAAAGAGCAAAAGAATTAATGAACTATGATTGGTTTAAATCTAAAGATTGGCAAAACGAATTAAAACTTGCAATTGATAGAAAAATCAGAATAGAGCAACAGGCTCTTGCAAATAAATCATTAGATTTTGTTGCAAAAAAATATCTTCCTGAAAAAATTGAAAAAGAAATTTTCTTATAATTCCTTTTTTTCTAATTTTCTTTATCTGGTAAAATCCAGTTTAATAAAACACCAACAACACTACTTAAAGCAATACTTCCAAGACTAAATGATTGTCCAAAACTTATTGCTGCGCCACCAACGCCTAAGATTAACATTACCGAAACTATTACCATATTTTTTGTTTTATTAAGATCTACTTTTGAGTCAATAATTGTTTTTATTCCAACAATGGTTATCATCCCAAATAACAGAATCATTATTCCTCCTAAAACAGCTTCTGGGATTGTTCTTAAAAAACCGCTCATTTTTCCAATAAATGCTAAGACAATTGCAGTTGTTGCTGCAATTCTTAAAATAAAAGGATCTGTTATTTTTGTAAGGGTAATTGCTCCAGTAACCTCCGAATATGTAGTTACTGGCGTTCCACCAAATAATCCTGAAAAAAAAGTAGCAAACCCGTCCCCAAGTAATGTTTTTTTTATTCCGGGATCTTTTACAAAATCTTTTTTTGCAACTTTACTAATTGCATAAATATCTCCAATATGTTCAATAATTGGTGCTATTGCAACCGGTACTAAAAATAAAATTGCTGAAATATTAAATACTGGTGCACTAAATGCTGGTAGAGAAAACCATGGTGCATTAATTATTGGAGAAAAATCTATTTTTTTAAAAATAACTGCAACTAAATATCCAACACTCATTCCAATAATTACTGGTAATAATTTTATTGTTTTTTTTCCAAATATTACCACTAAAATGGCGGTCATTAAAGAAACACCGGCAAGAAACCAATTACTACTTGCCATATTAATTCCAACACCCGCAAGAGCTAGGCCAATTGTCATAATTACTGGTCCAATGACTACTGCTGGAAATATTTTTTGAATAAATTCTATTCCTTTTTGTCTTACAATTAATGAAACAATCATGTAAGTTAAACCAACAGCCATAATTCCACCAAGAGCACCAGGATACCCATAAAGCTCTATAGCTTTAATTACTGGTGCAATAAACACAAATGAGCTTCCTAAAAATATAGGCACTTTTCCTTTAGTAATTAAATGGAATATTAATGTTCCACAACCAGCAGTAAAAAGAGCAATAGATGGATCTATGCCAACTAACAATGGAACTAATACAATTGCTCCAAATGCTACACAAAGCATTTGTATTCCAAGTATTATTTTTTTAAATAGATTTAATTTTTCTGTATTGTTATCTCTTTTCATAAATTAAAATTACTTTAAAAGAATATATAAATATAATTGTTTCTACTATTAATTAATTATACAATTATAAATTAGGAGTTGATATTGTGCCAACAAAAACAGCAAACAAAACAAAAATGAATAGAGTTTCAAAAAAACCAATGGTTAGAGAAAAAAGAGTAGAAGACATTGCATCAAGATTAAAAGGAATAGATGTAAAAGATGTTGAAAAATTTTTAATAGAAAGAAGACGCCGTATTGCAGTTATTAGAAAAAAATCTAGTGTTGCAGATCCAAAAACAAGACAAAAAATAAAATATTAATTTTTATAAATACTTTTTTTAAAATTTTGATTAAATATGAACATATTAGTTATTAATGCAGGAAGTAGTTCTTTAAAATTTCAATATATTAATCCAGTAACTGGAGATGTTTTAATTAAAGGGCTTTATGATGGTCTAAATAGAAAAGATCACAAAGTGACTTTGAAACTTACAATAAATGATTCTAAAGAAACTGAAGAAAAAATTATTGATAATCATTCTGATGTTGTTAATGATCTTTTATCAAAGTTAATTGAAAAAAAAATAATCTTAGATATTTTAGAAATAAAATATATTGGGCACAGAGTTGTTCATGGAGCAGAAGATTATTCCAAGACAACTGAGATAACAGATTCTATGTTAAGACATCTAAAAGCAATTTCTTTTTTAGCACCTTTACATAATCCAATTAATATAGAATATATAGAAATATTAAAAGAAAAACTAAAAGATGCAAAACAATTTGCAGTGTTTGATACTGCTTTTCATCAAACAATTCCGCCAGAGATCTACCTTTATGGTCTTCCAAAAGAGTTGTATGAAAAATATAAGATTAGAAAATATGGTTTTCATGGAATTAGTCATAAATATGTATCTTATAAAACAAGTGAATTACTAAATAAAAATTACAATTCTTTAAAAATAATAAATTGTCATTTAGGAAATGGGCAAAGCATTTGTGCAATTTTAAATGGAAAAAGTTTTGATACTTCTATGGGGTTTACTCCTTTAGACGGTCTTCCAATGGGAACTAGAAGTGGAAGTTTTGATCCTGAAATTATTCTTTTCCTTTTAGAAAATGGATATTCTAAAGAACAAATAAAAACTTTAATTAACAAAGAATCAGGGTTAGTAGGAATTAGTCAAATAAGTGCAGATCACAGAAAAATTGAAGAACTTTCTATGGCTGGAGAAGTTAATGCAAAATTAGCTAATGATATTTTAGTTAAGAGAATAGTCTCTCTTATAGGAAGTTATATTGCAGAAATGAATGGTGTAGATGTTATTGTTTTTACTGGAGGGATTGGAGAAAAATCTGCATATTTAAGAAAATTAGTTTTAGATCATTTTCAATATTTAGAATTGTCTTATGATGATGAACAAAATTCAGCACATGAAACAATAATTTCAAAACTAAATAGCAAAGTAACAGTTATGGTTATTCCAACAAATGAGGAATTACAGATCGCAAAAGAAGTTTATGATATTATAAAATAATTATTTACTAAGTTCTTCTTGTCTTAGTAATCTTTTCCATTTATTATCAATGTCTTCTTGAATAGATCTCAACACTTCTTTATTTTTTTCTTTTAAAACATCTTTAAACTTTGTTTGTGTTCTTAAAAATTCTTCAATAGGTATTCTGTTTTTGGGTTTATAATTTATGGTTAATTTTCCATCCTCATATTCATAAAGAGGCCAAAAATTACTCTCTGTTGCAAGTTTGCTAATAGCAATTGTTTGAGATGGATCTGCTTTCATATTTGTTGGACACGCAGCATATGCAATTAGAACTGCTGGTCCTTTTTTTTCAAAGGCTTTTTTTGCTTTGTTATACATGTCTATTTGATTATAAGGATTTACTTGAGCAACATATGGGATATTATGAGCTATTGCTATTTGGGTTAGATCTTTACTATACTCTATTTTTCCATAAGAATTAATCCCTGCTGGCGTGGTTGTTGTTGTTGCTCCTTTTGGTGTTGCTGATGATCTTTGTGCACCAGTATTTTGATATCCTTCATTTGTGTAACAAAGATAAACGAAATCATGACCTCTCTCAAGAGCTCCAGACGATGCGGATAAGCCAATATCAAATGATCCCCCGTCTCCAGCGATAACTAAAAAGTTAATCTCTTTTGTTATTTTTCCTTTTTTCTTTAATGCCAAATAAGCCTTTTCAATTCCAGATATTGTTGCTGCAGAATTAGCAAATGCAGAATGAATCCAAGGCATATTCCATGAAGTTTGTGGATAGATAGTTGTTGTAACTTCTGCACATGATGTAGCACTTGAAACAACAACTGGATTATCACTAGCACTAGCAACAGTTCTAGAAATTATTCCAATAGGGCATCCTGAGCAGGTTCTATGTCCTGACACCATTAGATCTTTATTATTTATTCTTTTTGCAAGTTCTTTTATATTCATAAATAATCATTCTTTTATTCCAATATATCTTTCTTTTTTTGGTTTATTATTTATTACTGAAACTAAAAGATCTTCAATATCTTTTTGAGTAATCTCCCGTCCACCTAATCCAAAAACATATGAAAATATTTTTGGTTTGTGTTTTAAATTGTTATAAGCAGTTAACAAAATATCTTTGTAGATTGGTGAAAATGATCCAGGGCCTTCACTTCTTTCAAGAACAATAATATTTTCTGCGTTTTCTAATGCCTTAGAATATTCTTCATATAAAAATGGTCTATAAAGTATTGGTCTTAATAACCCAACAGATTTATTTTCTAATCTAAGTTTATCAATAACATCTTTACTACTTTCAGCAGTTGAGCTTAAAGTAATTAATACTGTTTTAGATTCTTTTGCATAATAATCTTCATAAAAATTAATCTCTTTATCAAAGATTTTTTTAAACTCTTTAGAGATCTTTAGATAATTTTCTTTAACATCTAAAAAAGCATCAAACATTTCTTTTCTAATTTCAAAATAACTATCTTGAAGTGCAAGTGCTCCAATAGTTATTGGAGTATCTGTATCTAACAAATTATATTTAGGATTAAATTCTCCAATAAATTCTTTAACTAAATTATCCTCATAAGTTTCTAAATTTTCAAGATTGTGACTTGTAAAAAAACCATCAATACACACCATGATTGGTAAATAAACAGACTCTGCTAGTCTTAAACTAAATAAGGTCATATCATAAGCTTCTTGAGCATTTTGACAATATACCTGCATCCATCCTTGATCAATTGCTGACATGCTATCTGAATGATCGCAATGTATGTTTATTGGTGCTGATATTGCTCTATTTGCAACTGGCATAACAATTGGTAGTCTTAAGCCTGAAGCTATACCAAGCACCTCAAACATATAAAGTAATCCTTGAGATGCAGTTGCTGTTACTGCTCTAGATCCTGCTGCTGATGCGCCAATTGCTGCTGATAATGCTGAGTGTTCTGATTCTACTCTAATAATTTCAGTATTAACTAAACCATTTGCTTCATATTTAGAAAAGGTTTCAATTATTGGTGTTTGTGGTGTTATAGGGTACATTGCAAATACTTCTGGATCTATTTGTTTTAATGCATAAGCAATTGCTTCTCCGCCCGTCATTGCTGTTTTATTTTTCATCATATATTTTCACATTTCTTTATAAAAATAATCATTTTCATTTGCATAATTTACAAAGTCATTAAAAAATTTTAAAATTATTGGAAATTCTATAAAATATTTTTCTTTAAATTTTCTAAGATCTTTTTCTGTCCATTTGTATTCTTTCCAAAATTCTTTTTGATTATAAGCGTGTATTACTGGTTCTAGTACGTCAATTGCTTTTGCAAATTTGCTTTCAATAGTTTTTTGTTCTTCAAATTCTTGCATATATTTTTTATAATCATCAATTAATTCTTCTGGTAAATTTAAGATTACTTTATTGTATGCTTCTTTTTCTA
>JAQUVR010000044.1 GCA_028693335.1 Candidatus Iainarchaeum sp.
TTGATGATATTATTGCTGGTCAATCAGGTAGGGGCCAAGCAAGAATGGGCCCACAGGATATGGCTGAAATGTAATATTTTCTTTTTTAATCTTTTTATTTATTACAATTATTAAATTACTATTTTTTATGTAAAAAGCAAGTTTTATATATTTATTGTATTCAAAATTATATAAAATAAGAGAATATTAAAAAATCATGATAGAAAAAATAGACAAAATTAAGCCATTTCAAAAAAAAATAGATATTATTGCAAAAGTTATAGATAAGACGCCAATAAGAGAAGTAATATCTAAATTAGATGAAACTAATCACAAGGTTTGTGAAGTTTTATTAGGAGATGATTCTGGTACTATTTATTTAACTCTTTGGGATAATGCTATAGATAAATTAGAAATAAATAAAGTTTATTCTTTTAAAAATTTGTTTTCTTCAGAATTTAAAAAATCAGTAAGATTAAATATTGGTAGATTTGGAGAATTTAGTGAAACAGATATTAGTTTGTCAGTAAATTTAAATAATTTTAAATCTGAGGAAAAAATCTAAAAGGTTTAAATATATTTCTTATTCTTATATTATATATAGATCACTGTTTTTAAATTTTGGAAGTTTAGCTCAGCCTGGTTAGAGCATTGGTCTTATACACCAAGGGTCGCAGGTTCGAATCCTGCATCTTCCATTTTTTTTTAAATTACAATGTATTTTAATACTTTTCGTTAATCTATTTATTTTGAAAATTGTAGAAAAAATAATTAATCATGGCGCTTAACAAAAAACTATTTTATTGGGTATTTGGTATCATATTTTCTGGAATTGTATATTTATTAATACACAATTTATCTTTTTTCTCTCAAATTAAGGATATCTGGTATATGGAGTTAGCATTGCCATTAACAATAATCTTTCTTTTCTTTGTGATTGGTTGTTTAATTTCAAAAATCCCAAAAACCAGTTATTTATTGTTAGAAAAAAAAGAAAAAACTAAATTTGCTGATATTGAAAATATTGTTAATTCTGAAAATAGTTCTGAAGAAATAAATAAATTAATTGCAACCATAAAAAAATTAGTGAATTTTATAATAAAAGAAAAATATTCAAAAGAATCTATAAAAACATTTGTAGAATATCTTGGTATAGATCCCGATGCAGCACAAAAAATCGTGTTACACATAAAGAAATTAAGAGTAATTAGACACGTTTATTGGGCTTTTGGAATAATACTTTCAATTTTTATCTATTTTTTAATAATGTTTTTACCTGGATTTCATTTTCTTAAAGGCACAATTTTGCCAATAGCAATTTCATTGGTGGTATTATTGCTTTTTTTTATTGAGGGTTTTTTAATTATTAGATTGCCACAATCATTTTATTTAAATTTATTAGGTATAAAAGATATTAAACAAATTAATCAGCAAAAACAGTTAATAACTCAAAAAACTAAAAGACAAGAGGAACATATTAAAAATATAAAAAATACTATTAGGTATTTACTTAAAATAAAAACAGACTCTGAATTTATAAAAAAACTATTGATTGAAAATGGTTTTAGTAAACAAGTTGCAGAAAATATATTAACTAATATTATAAAAGAAAACGAAATAGAAAAAATTAGTTCTGATAAAAGCAAATTGCCAGCAACAGCTAATGAAAAGATCACAAAATTATTTTTATCTAAAATACATGAAGAATTTTTGTCATTAAAAGAAGTATATGGCCAAATAAATGAGATAAATAAAAAAATAGATGTTTTAGAAAAAAGACAAAAAAAAATAAATTTTAATAAAGGGGATTCTTCAAATAAAAGTGAAATATCTGGTGCAAATATTTTAAATGATCCTAAGATTCCAAATAGCAAACAATTTAATTTATTGTTAGAATCAGAAGAAGAACAAGAGAAATTTGAAAAATACATGAAACAAATAAGGTTTCTATTTGAATTTCTTAAACCCTATGCAAAAAAATACACAAAAAATCAATTAGAATCTTTTTTAGTATCTCAAGAATATAAACCAGAAATTATTTCAGATGTTATGAATGAATTTAAGAAAGAGGGTATTGAATTTATTAATAACCAAAATATTCAAACTAAAGTTGTTAATTTTATAAATAACATCTATTATGGTATTTCTAAAAAAAAAGAGTAAAACAAACTATTTTTTATTCTTTTTCTAATTAAAATATAATATACATTTAATAACTATAAATATGAAAAAACATGTCAGAACAATTTAATCACAATTCAGAAAAAGAAGTAAAAAAATATTGGGAAGAAAATAACATTCCAGAAAAAGTAAGAACAAAAAAATCAGATAAAAATTATTATTTTATTGATGGTCCACCATATGCTTCTGGTAATTTACATTTAGGAACAGCAATGAATCGTATTTTAAAAGATCTAATTATAAGATATAGAAGAATGACTGGTTATACTGTTTTAGATACTCCTGGTTTTGATACACATGGTGTTCCAATAGAAGCAAAAGTTCAAAAAACAAATGCATTAAAATCAAAAGAAGATATTGAGAATTTTGGAATAGATAAATTTACAAAAGAATGTGAAAAATTTGCAACAGAGCACATAGAAGACATGTCCAGAGAAATTTATGAACTTGGGCAATGGATGGATTTTAAAAAGCCTTATAGAACATTAGATAAATCATATATGGAAACTGGGTGGTGGGTTTTTAAAAAAGCAGCAGACAAAGGACTTTTATATCATGACAAATATCCAGTACATGTTTGTCCTAATTGTGAAACTGCAGTTTCTTTTAATGAAATTGAACATAAAGATCTAACAGATACTTCTGTTTATGTTAGAATGAAATTAACAGAAGAAGATAACACCTATTTTGTGATTTGGACAACAACTCCTTGGACATTACCAGCAAATCTAGGTATTATGGTTCATCCAAGTTACACATATGTAGAATTAATACATGATGAAAACAAATATATTGTTGCAGAAGAATTAGTAAATAAAATTGTAAAAGAGCTAAATTGGCAAGAAGATTATATTTTAGGAAATACATTTTTAGGAGAAGAACTTGTTGGAAAAAAATATGAGCCAATTTTAGGTGAATGGTTGAAAGACTTAGAACAATTAAAAAAAGATTGTTATAAAGTTATACCATCAGCAAGATATGTTCACTTAGAAGAAGGAACAGGTTTAGTTCACTGTGCACCCGGTCATGGTAGAGAAGATTATCAAGTTGGCAAAGAAAATAATTTGCCAGCATATTGTCCAGTGACTGTTTTAGGTGTTTATGATGATACTTTAAATGTTTTTTCTGGAGAAAAAGTTAAACAATTAGATCCAGAAATAATTAAATATTTAGAAAGTAAGGGAGCAATACTTGGTAAAAGATCAATAACTCACGCATATCCTACCTGTTGGAGATGTTCTTTTCCATTGTTACAGGTTGCACTTCCTCAATGGTTTTTAAAAATTGAACCAATGAAAGAAAGATTAAAAGAACTAAATAGAGAACAAGTTACTTGGTATCCAGAATGGGCAAAAGAAAGATTTGATAATTGGTTAGATTCATTATCTGATTGGCCAATCTCAAGAGCAAGATATTGGGGAATACCAATTCCTATTTGGCAATGTGATTGCTGTTTAGAAATAGAAGTTTTTGGATCTTTAGAGGAATTAAAAACAAAAGCATCAGATTTAGATTTAAATATGGATTTACATAAACCAGAAATTGATAAAATAACTTTTAGTTGTAAATGTGGGGGAACAAAAAAAAGAATTCCAGAAATATTTGATGTTTGGTTTGATTCTGGAATTGCATCTTTTGCAAGTTTAGGATATCCAAAAAACAAAGAAGTTTTTGATAATTTTTGGCCACCAGATATTAATCTTGAAGGGAGTGATCAAATCAGAGGTTGGTGGAATTCTCAAATGATTTGTTCTGCAATCTGTTTTGATAAAGCTCCTTATAAATTTGTTGCACTTCATGGAATGGTCTTAGCTGTTGATAAAAGAAAATTATCTAAATCAGAAGGAAATGATAGACCACTTCTTGAAAGATTTAGTGAATTGTCTATTGATTATTATAGATATTATTTTGCAAGAGAATATAATGGAATGGATGTTGTTGTTGATGAAAAGAAATTTTTAGAAATAAAAAGAATATTTAATCTTTTAGAAAATATTTATTCTTTAATGACATTAATTGATGACAATCAAAAATTTAATAATTCAATTGAAAATGATAGATTAGAAATTGAAGATAAATGGATTCTTTCAAAATATAATTCCTTACTAGATAATTATCATAAAAATTATCAAGGATGTAATTTTTCAAAATCAACAACAGAACTTGAGAAATTTATATTAGAAGATTTTAGTAGAATTTATTTGAAATTAATTAAAAAAAGAGAAAATAAAAATAATGTTTTGTGTCATATATATTCTGGATTATTATTAATGTTATCTCCATCAGTTCCACATTTAACAGAGTATCTTTATTTGAAGTTTAAGGATAAGAAAGAGTCTATACATTTAGAAAATCTTCCAATGGTTAATAAAGATTTAATAAATAAAGAGCTAGAAGATAACTTTTCATTAGCACTAGATATTGTTCAAGAAACACTTGCTGCAAGAGAAAGAGCAAAAAAAAGATTAAGATGGATTTTACCAAAGTTAGTTGTTACTCTTAAAGACCCAGAAAAACACAGATCTATTATAGAGATTATTGCAAATATGGCAAACATCAAAGAAGTACTTCTTCAAGAAGAAAAACCGATTGGAAATTATGAAGAAGGCAAGGTCTCTGAAGATGTAATGATATATTTAGATCTTGATTTTCCAGAAGGATTAGAAGATGATTGGGAAGTAAGTGAATTAACTAGATTAATACAATCTGAAAGAAAGAAAAAGAACTTAACTCCAAGTCAAGTAGTGGGTTTGGAGATCGCTTGTTCAGACAAAACTTTTATTGAGAAGAACAAAAAACAAATAGAAGTTGCAACATCAACCAAGCTTACAGTAATTCCTTTCGATGAAAATAACACAAGCAAGCAAAAGCTAATAGAAAGAGAAATCTATTTCTCTTTTTCTTTTTAATTTTTCTAATTCTTTAAACGTTTTATTTGCCGAAGGATATATATATATATATACATCGGCTCTCTTTTTTATATTAACTTAATTAAGTAACTAAAAAAAAGGAGATGAAATCAAAATGAAAGTAAAAAGTGAAAAGACAAAGCTAATCATTTGGGCAGTAGTTGCTTTAGTTGTTGGTGTAGTTATTGGAATGTTAATAACAAATGCAACAACAGGAAATGCTAAAAAAGCTTTAAATAGCAAGAATGTTGAATCATTAGTAAATTCCGAATTAATAATAGGAAATACTAAGGTGGGTGAATTTACTTCAAATAACCACATTAAAATATCATCAAATTATATTATTTCAGAACAAACAGATTATGATGTGATATTAGTGGATGGAACAGGTGGAGGAAATTCAATTAATGCAGGCTGTCTTTGTTCAATCTTAGATGCAACCCCGGGAACTGGTGTTTTTTGTCCACTAACTATAACTCCTGGTAATGGGCATACTAATTATACATGTAATTCTAGTTGTACGGGTATTTCTCATTTGCCAAAACCGTGTATATTTTATATCTCTTCTGGAGGGCATAGTATAACTTTACCTGGCGCAACAGTTGATATTTATAACTGATTTAAATTTTAGAATATGAATAAAAGAGAATTTCCTTCTCTTTTAAATACTTTTCTTTTCTTATTTTATTTATGATATACAAAATAGTTTTAGAAAAATCTAGTTTTAAATCAAAATTTTGTATAGTTATCAATAACTTTAATGGCCAGTAAGGCCG
>JAQUVR010000045.1 GCA_028693335.1 Candidatus Iainarchaeum sp.
ATTTTAAAAGCAGATTTTTTACTTAAGAAATCATTGTTTATTTTTTGTAATTCTAAAACTTTTCTTGAAATTTCTTTTTTATCAAAGCTTTCGTGTTTATATTTTATTTTTTTGTTATTTTCTGCTTCGTGATCAAAATTTGTTTTTACTGATATTTTTTTTGTGTTTTCTATACAATCATCAATTATTTTTTTATAGTTTGAAATGTTGTTTGTGGAGCAAAACCCCATTTTTTTATTTTTAATAATTCTAATTCCAATCCCTATTGTTTCAATATTAGAAATTGTTTTTGTGTTTTTATTTTCTATTATTATTTTATTTGTTTTATTTTTCTCTAATCGCACATCAAAGTAATCTAAATTTTTTGTATTAAGATAATTTTTTACAAGATCTAAATTATTTTCTATTTCTTGTTGAGAATTTAGGTTATTTTTTTTAATCATATATATATAATAGGTAAATATCTTTTAAAAGAGATTTGATGTTTTTTTAAAAATTAAAAAAAGCTTTTTAAATATAACAACACAAATATATATAATTATTTTCAATTATAAATAAAGACTAGATATGACCAAACATTATTTTAATAAAAGTTTAATTACTTTAAAAAAGGAGTCTTTTATTTATAGGTTATATTATTATCTTGTAAGTTTTAAGCTTTTTTATGATCATAAGACATTCTTAAAATATATGGCATTAGGAATTGTTGGGACAATTATTGATTTTGCTTTACTTTTTGCGCTAACAGATATTTTGGGTCTTTTTTATTTAATTTCTGGTGTTATTTCTATGATTTTTGGATTAAGTGTTAATTATCTCTTAAACCGAAAATACACTTTTAAATATAGCCCAAGAAGCAGATCAAAAGGAATAACAATCTACACAATGTATGTAATTATTGCAATAACTAGTGTTTTTTTCACAACCGTTTTTTTATTCCTATTTGTTGAATTTTTAAATATGAATTACATGATTGGAAAAGCAGTGGCATCATTATTAATGCTTTTATATAGATTTATTGGTCACAAAATATTGTTTACTTTAGCAGAAAAATATAATTATTGATTTCTTTA
Organism: Candidatus Iainarchaeum sp.; assembly: GCA_028693335.1. Taxonomy (GTDB): domain Archaea; phylum Iainarchaeota; class Iainarchaeia; order Iainarchaeales; family CSSED10-239; genus JAKQTP01. The sequence continues at coordinate 1,074 of JAQUVR010000045.1, forward strand.
CTATTTTTAATTTGTTTGTATCTATTATTATATTATTTAGGTGTTAAATTATGAGAAAAATAAATAAACTTTTTTTTGGATTTTTAATTGTCTTGGTCGTTGTTTTTTTAATTTTTGTTGCGGGAGTAAATGTAGATAATTATAAGGAAATTAATAATAAAGAATTACAGGATTTAACTGTTGGAAATATAAATCTTTCAAACGATTCTTCATTTATAAAAATTTCAAAAACAGATCTACTAAATATTCTAAAAGAAACAAATACTGGTAGTAATCAAGTATTATATTCTGGCAGATCTGAAGGGATTGCAAAAGTTGCAATGGATTCTGCACAATCAGCCCCATCGACTATGCCACTTTCAGAAAGTATAGATTATTCCGGCACTAATGTTCAAGTAAGTGGAGTTGATGAAGGAGATATTGTTAAAACAAATGGAAAAAAAATATTTATTGGTAGACAAAATGAATTAATTGTAATTAATAATGTTTCCCCCCCAATTAATGATGTTATAAATGTAGAAATTTCAAAAAATGATGAACTTTATTTTAATAATGAAACAATACAATCAATTTTAATTGATGAAAAAAATGAGCTTTTATATTTAATAACACAAAAATATTTTACAGAAACAAAGTTTGATAAAACACTATTGTTTCCACAAAGAATAGATATCCCTGTAACTGTAGTTTTTACATATGATATTAAAGACACAGAATTAAAAAAATTAAATCAATTAGAGATTGATGGTTATTATTATCAATCAAGATTTAAAGATGAAATTCTTTACATTATCACAAATAAAAACACATTTTCTTTTAATAATCCAACAACAATCGATGATTTAGTCTTAAGACCAATAAAAGAAATTAAAAATAATTCAACATTTTATTTTGAATCTGATTTAATTATGCCTAAAGAACCTGGTGCTGAAAATAAAAGTATTTATTCAATTACCACCATTAAATATGATAACACAGATAATTCAGTAGTAGATAGTTTAGATATGCTTTTAGATTATTCAAATACTGTTTATATGAGTCAAAATAATTTATATGTGGCATATAAAAAACAAATGATGATTCCTTGGTTCTATTACAGATTTGGAAATCAACAACCAAATATAGATGTTTTTAAAGAAATATATCCAAAAGTTTATCCAAGAGAAATACAAGCACAGATAGAAAATAATCTTAGTGATAATGAAAAAATTATTGAAATTTTAAATGGTTATTTTGAAAGTTTAGATTCAAAGACACAAGAAAAACTATATCAAGAAATTCAAATAGAGGTTGATAAATACTATCAATCTCAAAGAAAAGAATATGAAAAAACATATATAAACAAAATAGAGTTAAGAGAAAATGGCAAATTAGGTGATATAACCACAGGAGAGGTATTTGGAAATTTATTAAATCAATTTTCATTAGATGAAGACAATGAAGGTTATTTAAGAGTTGCAATTACATATACTGGCGAGGATTATAAATCTTTAAATGGTGTTGTGATATTAGATTCTGATCTAGAAAAATATTCTGAGTTATTAGATCTAGCAAAAGATGAAAGGATATACAGTGTTAGATTTATGGGTGACAAAGTTTATCTTGTAACATTTAAGCAAATAGATCCATTTTTTGTAATAGATCTAAAAAATAAAAAAAGTCCTGAGGTTCTTGGTTATTTAAAAATTCCAGGTTATAGTAATTATCTTCATCCAATCAATGATTACTTGATTTTAGGTGTTGGACAAGACACAAAAGAATCAGAATGGGGTGGAGTAATAAACAGTGGAGTAAAGATTAGTTTATTTGATGTCTCAAATTATAGTGATCCAAAAGAAGTTGCAACATATAAAGTGTTTTCTGAGAATTCTTATACTCCAATACAACAAGATCACAAGGCATTTTTATATATTAATAAAGAAAATTTAATTGTTATTCCGGTTTTAGATTATTATTATACAACCGGAAATAATAAAACTAATTTCTATTTATTAGAAGTAAATGAAAATGAAATTTTGGAAAGAGAAATTATTGTTCATGAAAACAACATTGGTTATAATAATATTTTAAGATCTCTGTACATTGATAATGAATTATATACAATAAGTGATCGATTAATTAAAACATATAATTTTGATACAGAGACAGAGACTGAAAAAGAGATCTAATTTCTTTTTTTCTTTTTCTCCATTAACTTTATATATTCTTTTTCTTATATTATATTTTAGAAATGTGATTATTTATGAGTGTTTCTTTAAAAGATAAAGGCAAAATTATTACCATAAAAAAAAACAATGTTATTTACAAAGGCTATATTCTAAAAGTTACAGACAATGAAGATAATCAAGAAGTCATTATTAAGCTTTTAGATAATGGGTATAATATTGGTGTTGTTATTGATAAAGAAACAACAATAGAGATCGGTTCTGAAAAGAAAAGTTTTGGAAAAAAGCATAAAATTGATTTAAAACAGAATGACGCTCTTCCACATGTTTGTTTAATTTCAACAGGTGGAACAATTGGGACTCATGTTGATTATAAAACTGGCGGGGTTAATATGTCTAGAACTCCTGAGGAAATATTGTCAACTGTTCCTGAATTATTAGATGTTATTAATATTAAAAAAATTGAATCTGTTGCTATGAAAGGCAGTGAAGATTTAAGTTATAAAGACTGGCAAAATATTGCAAAAGTGGTTTATGCTCAATTGATTGATCCAGATATAAAAGGTATTATTATTTCTCATGGAACTGATACTTTAACATGGACAGGAACAGCACTTTCTTTTATGATTGAAAATATAAATAAACCAGTTCTTTTAGTTGGTGCTCAAAGATCTCCAGACAGAGCTAGTTTTGATGGTGCTATGAATCTAATTTGTGCAGCTCAATTTATTAAAGAAGGGATTGCTGGCGTGTATACTGTTATGCATGGTTCAATGAATGATGATTTTTGTCACGTAATTAGATCTACAAAATGTAGAAAAATGCATACCTCTAGAAGAGATGCTTTTAGGGCGATTAATGATTTTCCTATTGCAAAGATTTATTTAGATGGTAAGCTTGAATATTTAAAAGAAAAAAACACACTTAAAATCAACTCAAAAATAGATCCAAAAATAGATCTTTCTTTTTCAGATTCTGTAGCAATTTTAAAAGCATATCCAAATAGTGATCCAAAAATTATTGATTGGTATATTAAAAAAGGATATAAGGGTTTAATAATTGAAGGAACTGGACTTGGTCATTGTCCTACCGGAATGGGTGGAAAAGATAAATCTTTTGATAAAAATAAAAGTTGGATTCCACATATAAAAAAAGCAACCGAAAAAGGAATAATTGTTATTATGACCACACAATGTTTGTTTGGGCGAGTAAATGGCACTGTTTATGCCAATTTAAGATATGTTCAAGATGCTGGTGGTCATTACCTTGATCAACACGATATGCTTTCTGAAGTAATTTATATTAAGCTTTCAATTGCTATTGAAAAGTTTAAAACAAAAGAAGAAATAATTAAATATCTTGAAAAGAATATTGCTGGAGAAATTTCAAAAAAAGAGATTTCTGAAAGTTTTGATTTTTAAGGAATGATTTTAATGAATAAAATAAATATAGAGTCTATTGATTATAAAGAAGTTGGACTTTGTTGTGGTTTAGAATTACATCAACAATTAGATACTGGTAAATTGTTTTGTAAATGTAAATCTAAAATTATTAAAGATGGTACAAAGCCAGATAAAATAATTAAAAGAAAATTAAGACCAGTTTATTCCGAATCCGGTGAAGTAGATCTGGCTGCAATTTCTGAGCATAAAAAGCAAAAAACATACACCTATTATTTTTATAATTCTTGTAATTGTTTAGTTGAAGCAGATTGTCAACCACCAATTAGAACTAATCCTGAAGCATTAAAAACAGCAATAATAATTTCTCAATTAACTAACAGTAAATTAGTTGAAAAATCAATTGTTATGAGAAAACAAGTTATTGATGGATCCAATGTTTCTGGTTTTCAAAGAACAACTATGATTTCTACAGATGGTTTTCTGGAATTTGATTTTGGAAAAGTAAGAATAGACAAAATACTTTTAGAAGAAGATTCTGCAAGAGCAGTTGAAAAGAAAGATAATGAAGTTATATATTCTTTAGATCGTTTAGGTATTCCATTAATCGAATTAGTTGTTTGGCACGATATGCACAATCCAAAAGATGTTAAAACCGTTGCACAAACAATTGGACAGATCTTTAGATTAACTGGCTCTGCAAAAAGGGGACTTGGTTCCATTCGTCAAGATATTAATATCTCAATCAAAAATGGCGAAAGAACAGAGATTAAAGGTTGTCAAGAATTAGATTTAATTCCTGAAATTGTTAATAGAGAAATTTTGAGACAATTAAATTTATTGGAAGTTAAAAAAGAATTAGATAAAAGAAATATTAAAAAATTTAATATTAAAGAAAAAAAATTAACTGATTTTTTTAAAGACACAGAATCGAAATCAATAAAATCTGCAATAGAAAATAAAAAAGAAATATTTGGTTTTTTAATTCCAGAGATGAAAGGCATATTTGGTTTTGAAATTCAACCAAATAGAAGAGTTGGAACAGAACTTTCTAGTGTCTTAAAAGCAAAAACAACATT
>JAQUVR010000046.1 GCA_028693335.1 Candidatus Iainarchaeum sp.
GCTTTTCTTCTTCTTTTTGAAATTCTAATAAATCTATTAAAATATTTTTTTCTATTGCCAGTTCTTGAATCATCTCTATTGGAAAACCATAACTTTGATATAACAAAAATGCTTCTTTTCCAGAAATGGTTTCTTGTTTTTCTACAAACTTGTTAAATTCTTTTAATCCTTTTTCTAAAGTTAATATAAATTTATTCTCTTCTTTTTCTAATTCAAAAACAATAAATTTTCTTTTTTGTTCTAAATTAGGATATTCTTCTTTATATAAATCAATTATCTTATTTGCAACAGATTTACAAAAACTATCTTCTATACCAATAAGTTTTGCAAACCTTATAGATCGTCTAATAAATCTTCTTAAAATATATCCTTGATCTGTATTTCCTGGTGTAATACCCTTATGATCTCCTAGAATAAATGTTGCTGCTCTTAAGTGATCTGTAATTATTTTTATTGCTTTCTTATTTTCTTTATCAACAGCAAGAGATTTTACATAATCATAAATTAATTTAATTTTTCCAACTAAAAAAGCATCATCAAGTCCATTTAATATCATTACCACTCTTTCAGTACCAAGACCAGTATCTATATTTTTTTGAATTAGGGTTTCAAAATTTCCTTCTTTTGTTTTATTATACTGCATAAAAACATTATTCCAAATCTCTACCCAATTTTCATCATTTGGATCAAATATTTTTGGTGCTTCTCTAGAATTGTCTTTCCAATAAAATATCTCTGTATCTGGACCACAAGGGCCACTAGTTCCTGCCGGACCCCACCAATTATCTTCTATTGCTGCAATTCTTTCAATGGGCATACCTTCTTTTAACCAACAATCAATAGCCTCTTGATCTTTTGGTAAGTCTTTGTTTCCTGAAAAAACAGTTATTGCTAATCTATTTTTATTCAGTCCTAGCCACTTTTCATTAGTTAAAAACTCATAAGAAAAAGAAATTGATTCTTTCTTAAAATAATCCCCAAGAGACCAATTACCAAGCATTTCAAACATAGAAAAATGTGTTGAATCTCCAACAGAATCAATATCTGTTGTTCTTATACAAAGTTGATAATTAACTAATTTTTTACCTAGTGGGTGTGGTTGACCAAGTAAAAATGGAACTAATGGATGCATACCAGCAGTTGTAAATAAAACTGTGTTGTCATTTTCTGGTATTAATGATGCTTGCTCAATTATCTGGTGATCTTTACTTTTAAAAAAATCTAAATATTTTTGTTTAAGTTCTGTTGTTGTTATCATAATTTTCTCATTTAAATAATACATATAATATAGAAAGAATTTATTTTAAAATTGTTCTATTTAATGAAAATATTCATAAACAAATGATACCAATAGTCTAGAAAGACCCAAATCTAAGATTTTAGATATATATAACAAATAACAATATTTATTTTTTATATATTTCATCATGATGTGCAAAATCCCAAAAATAAATAAATTTTTCTTTTTTAAAATAAGCAAAAGTCAAAACATAACTTTTACCGATATGCACCCTCATTCTATCAGATAAGTTGTGTTTTAAATTTTTATAATGACTTATATTTTCAGGTGTTTGATTAATTATTTCTTTTATTTTTTTATATAACATATTTTTAAGAATTGGATCTTTTTTATTTAATTTTTTTATTTTTGAAACTAATTCTGGAGAAAATTGCCATTTAAAAACCAAAATATCACTTCTTAAAGAGAGCATCAAATTCTTTTTTTGTCATACTCTTAAAATTTGGATTACTTTTTAAAAATTTAGAAACCCCTTCTTCCATTTTATAAACATAATCATCTTTTACTTCTAAATTATCAAATTTATCCAACTTACTATGTATTAAAACAAATTTATTTATGGCCTCGCTTTTATCCTTTAGATCATATTTTGCTTTAAACATATTAAGTATTCTATTTGCTTCTGGATCCAATTGTATTCTTGCATTTATCATAAAAAATCACTTTTTGTGTAATAAACACACATATTGTGATACAAAATAAATATAAATATATACTTAAATTAAGAAATTGATTTAAAATAAAAAAAATATAAAAATTAAATTTTAAAATCTTCTGTAGCTATTAGATTTTCTTTTCCTGTTTTTAGATCTCTAATTTTTATTTTGTTTTGTTTAATTTCATCTTCGCCAATAAAACCAACAAAAGGAATTCCTAACTTATCTGCGTATTCTATATTTTTCGATATAGATTTTGATTGAAGATCAATTATTGTCTTTATTCCCTTATTTCTTAAAAATTGAGTTATTTCAATAGATTTTTCTAAAGTATTTATTGGAATTATTAATAAATCACAAACACTTTGCCTAGAAGAATTTTCTCTTTTAATAATAATATCCATTATTGGTTCTATTCCAAAAGATATACCAGTAGCAAACTGTTTTAAATTTTCATTACCAATGTATTTGCCAATCATATTATCCCATCTACCGCCACCAGCAATAGATCCTGAGATAATGCTTTGATCTTTTAAAAATATTTCAAAAATTGGTCCTGTGTAATATCCAAGACCTCTTGCAAGAGATGGAGAAAATAAAAAATCTACTTTAAATTGTGATAAATAATTAAAAAGTTCTTTTAATTCTTTTAATCCAGCACTATTACCAATAATATTTTCTATATAGTTTAGTTTTTCTAAATTATTTCCTTTTTCTAAATCTTTTAATATAAAAATTAATTTTTCAATAGATTCATTAGAGATTTCTTTTTCTAATAATTCATTTTTAACACCACTAACTCCAATTTTTTTTAATTTATCTATTGAAATTATTACTTGTGTTGCTTGATCTACAGTAATATCACAATAATTAATAATATCTGTTAATAGTTTTCTGGAATTAACTTCAATTATAACATCTAAATCTAATGATCTAAAAACATCATTTGCAACAGCCAATAACTCAGCATCAGCAGCAGTTGATGATATTCCAACAACATCAATATCACATTGATAAAATTCTCTATATCTGCCGGCTTTAATTGGGCCATCTCTAAAAACTGGGCCGATCTGATATCTCTTAAATGGCATTTTCAATTGTGGGTTTTGTCCAACAAATCGTGCAAGTGCAAAAGTAAATTCATATCTTAACCCAAGATCTCTATTTCCTTGATCTTTAAATCTATAAATTTCAGAAATTGCATCAGAGTTTTGCCCAGCCCCAAATTTTGCTTCTAAGATTTCTAGTTTCTCAAATGTTGGAGTCTCTAATGGAGAATAACCATAAATTTCAAAAATATTTTTGATTTGATAAATACATTTGTCTCTTAAGATTTTTTGACTGGGTATTATATCTCTTGTTCCTTTTGGAACTTCTAAAATTAATTTTGACATTATTATTTCTCCTAAAATACTATATAATATTTAAACAATAGAAATAATTAAAAATAGGTAATTTACAAGAAAAATAATTTAAAAAAATAGAACTAGTTTTTTAAAACAGTAAAATAAAAAAAAATAAAAAAAAGATTTATACTTATAATGTATCCTTAAAAGCCTTACCAACTTTAAAACCACAAGTTTTACTTGCTTTGATTTTAATTTTTGCACCGGTTTGTGGATTTACACCCATTCTTGCTGCTCTTGTTTTTACTTTAAATGTACCAAAACCAACTAATTGTAATGCTTTGTGTTTCTTAATAACTGTCTTCATTGAATCAAGTGTTAAGTTCAATGTTTCTTCTAATTTTGATTTTGATAGTTCTGATTTTTTTGCCATTTCTTCTAACAAAGTTTGTTTATTCATATTTATTAACCCCCGTTATTTTTTCCAAATTATTTTTATTAAGGAAAATATCTAATTAGTAATAATAAATGTTTTTAAATATATCTGTAAAATAGGCTCTAATTTAGCATAAAATAAGGGTTTTTAGAAAAAATGATGTATTATTTCTTTTCTGCATCTTTTTTCTTTTCTATATATTTTTTCTTATATCCAACCCACAAAGTAAGAGAATAATATAAAAATATTCCAGTAAATATTACAATTAACCAAAAAATAACGCTAGAATTTAATTGCTGAGTAGACCAACACATACCTTGACAAGCAGTCCAATCTCTAACAACAAAAAAAATCAAAAATGCTACCAATAAAACAAATGCTTTTTTTTTCCAATGCATAAATTTTTCTTCCTTTTAAAAAAATATTTGGATCTATTGGGATTTGAACCCAAGTCGCAAGCTCCGCAAGCTTGAATGCTATCCAGGCTACACCATAGATCCATTATGAAAAGAAACTATTATTTTTCTTTCCAAAGGTTGGTTGTTCCCCAGATTACAACAGAAGTAAATCCAACACTTAATAATAAATATAATAAAAACACACTAGTGCTTAAATAAAAATACTTATAAATAATAAAATATAATAATACACCAGTAACAACATATGTTAAAATATTATTTCCAAGAGCTCTTGCAACAATTTCAAAAATAAAAAATGCAATTATTACCATAATTATGTATTTTGCAATTGGATAATAATAGATAATTAATGGAACCAATAAAATAATTGCAATAAATATAAATAATATCTTTGCAATCAACCCTAAATTATTAAAAGAAAAACCTTTGCTAGATCTTATATTTAATTTCATATAATTATCTACCCTGTTTTTGTTGCGATCTTTGTTGTTGCATTCTTTGCTGCTGCATCTCTGCTTGTTTTTTACCTGGCATCTTATCTAACATATCTTTTGGGCCATGATTCATAGTTACAAAGAATATATCAACTAAAACTCCAGAAACACCAATTGTTAAAAGTATATAAAACAAATAAGCAGTTCCAAAAATTGGCCAATAAAAGAAAATTAAAAACACAGCGCCAATTGTAATTAATGTCAATGCAAAAAAATTATGAGTTATTCTTGTTCTTACAAATGTAATTATAAATAATAAAAAGAATATTTTTAAAATGAAGCCAAAATCTTCAAAAAAACTTAAAATTATTAAATCCATTTTTATCAATTATTCATTTCTGGTATATTTTGAGACAAAAGACTTTTATAATAATCAATTATTCCCTCTCTTTGATCTGTTGGAAAATCAACATTATTTGCAGTCCATCTAATCTGTGTTGTTACTGGATCACTATAAATACAAGCATTTTCAGTCTCAATTGCAGTAAATAAATTTTTTATTTGTCTTATTTCAATATTATTTGCTGGCATTAATGCTACATTTCTTGAAAAAACATAATCAATTGTACCAATTGTAAATATCTTTGTTTGTAAAGGATTATTAATGTTTGCACCTTCTGTCACAAAATGATAATTTCTCACGGTGTAATTTGTTGTGTTTGCTTGTGGTTGTGGGAGATATAAAATTGTTTTTAATAGTTTTAAATTACTATCAGATCCATAAGCAACACCAAAATCTTCCTTTAATATCACATGATTCAAAAAATTACCTGTTTGTCCAACCACTCTATTATCTTTTAATTTCTTTGATTCATTTAAATAATCTGTCCAAGTAATGAATGGATTTGCTTTTAGATCTAATGAAACTGGATTATTTATAGATTCTGTGATAAAATATGAGAAATCATTATTATTAGATTCTGAAACTAAAGCATATAATGGAATTGGATATGTTGGACTATATTTTAATTCTGCAGTAAATCTGCCTTGGTTATCTATTCCTAATAAATTAATTTCTAATAAATTTCTATTAGATTTTATAGATT
>JAQUVR010000047.1 GCA_028693335.1 Candidatus Iainarchaeum sp.
AGCTGGAATCCCCAGTAATCGCGTGTCACTATCGCGCGGTGAATATGTCCCTGCGCCTTGCACACACCGCCCATCAAGCCAGTTGAGTAGAGTGTGGATGAACTTTAATCTATTAAAGGTTAATGTAATTCTATATTTTGCGAGACGGACTAAGTTGTAACAAGGTGTCCGTAGGGGAACCTGCGGACGGATCACCTCCTATTTAATTTAAATACAGTGTGAAAAATAAAATGAGTTTTTCAAAAAACAATATAGTCTATAAAGCTATAAAAAATATATTTACTAACCACTCACAACAAGTATAATTTTACTATTTTTATATATTGTTATAATTTTTCATTGTTCGTTATTTTTTGTAGATAATTTTTTTTATTAAATATATTTATATATATTTCCTTACAATAATTATTTATTAAATGGGCTCTTAGCTCAGTGGTAGGGCGCTTCCCTTGCAAGGAAGAGATCGCGAGTTCGAATCTCGCAGAGTCCATTTTTTATTTATCTATTTTCTTAAAAAATAAATATCTTTATATTAATTTATATCTTAATTAATATTAGAATAATTTTTATAAAATTACAAAAAAGAATTTTTATGTTAGATCTAAAAAAATCAATTAATTTTCCATATTTAAATTGGAAATATTTTTTACCAATATTATTATTTTCTTTTTTATCATTGATAAATGATATGTTTTTTTTAGTAACTCTTTTATTAGTTATTTTTTTTGGTATTGGTTTATTTGGTACAAAGATTATTGATAAATTAAAATCTTATAATAAATCCTATAAATATATATTAAAATTTACCGCTGTTGCTTTTTTAGTAACAATAATTTTTTTAATAATGCAGTTTATAGTAATATTTTTAGGATCTTTACCTATTCTATTTTTAAGTTTTGATTTCATATTAAGCAATTTAAGTGATTCTTTATTAGGATCATTATCTATTGGAGTAGTTTTTGGAATTATTTTTTTTGTAATATTTTTATTATTTGCAATTGTTTTAGAGTTTTTAAAAATCATGGGTCTTATAAACTATTTTAGATCAAATAAATTTGAAGACATTTTTACTATAAAAGAGAATTTAAAAAAAATATTTTCTAAAGATTTTTTTGTGGTTTTATTTTTCTTAATTGGATTTTCTTTAATGTATTTTATATTATTTATATTATTAGGATCTTTAATAGACAATTTAATTATTAAATTATTTGGATTTTCTATATTTTATGTGTTCTTTATACTATATTTTTTTATAGTAATTGGGACTCTCTATTCAGCAATGAATGAATTAATAATTAATAAAAAAAATAAATGATGTGAAAATATTTATGATAAAAAAAAATAAAAAACCAGAAAAAAAAGACATTAAATTAAAGATTGTAGATATTGTTATGTTTGTAATTGTTGTAACATTAGTAATTACAACATTAGTAAATGTAGACAAATTTTTCTTTAAAAGACCAGATTTTGATCAAGTATACTACGAGACGCCTTATTTAAAATATTATCCAATGGATGAAAATTGTGATTATTTACAAGAGCCACAAGCGACAATAATTAGCGATTGTCAAAAAGATCGTGGAGATGTTATTTATAAAAAAGATTGTCAAGTAGATTGTGATTTTAGAAATAAAACAAACCAAGAAGTTTTAAAAAACTATAATAGAAAAATAAGTTGGTTTAGAATGATTTTGTCATTAGTTGTAAGTATTATTGTTTTATATTTGCCATTTAAGCAAAAAGATAAATTAATTTATTATGCAATTATTACTGGGTCATTAATTACTTTAGTTTTTACAACAATTGTTTCTTATAACTATATAGATACAAATTTGTTTTCATTGATAACTATTGTAGAACTATTAGTAGTTTGGTTAATTTATAAAAAAATAACTAAAGATCAATAGATTTAAAATATCTTTTTCTCTTTTATTATTTATTAGTAGTTAGTGTTTTGGCAGATTTTTAATAAAGCAAACATCTTTTAAAATTTGTTTGTTTTTTAAAAATTAGGAAAGTCCACTCATCAGATGTAGTTTTTAATAGTTGTTGCAGAAAAAAAACATTTTATTTTACCTAAAGAGATGATGTGAAAAACAGAAAAAAAATGGCAAAATAAAAAAAGCTGAAAGAAGACTATAAAAACGGTTGCTGATGCAAGGAAATTTTTTCCGCTTAGATAAATTGCCAATTAATTACAGAAAGTGGCTTATAGCTAACTACTATTTTAATTTTAAAGAGAATTGTAAAAATGGAAAAAGAATTCCTATCAAGAGAAGTAGAATGGCCAAACGCAAAAGAAACTTTTGTTGTTGATACTATTGAGGAATTATTAAGAAGATCAAAATTAAGTGCTAATTTAGAATTAGAATATTTACAAAAATGGATGTTTCCTGATGGATATATTCACCGTGTAAAGGAAGATAAAGGAAGAGTTGTTTGTTTAAAATATGATAAACAACCAATAGGTCTTTTAGCATATAAAGTTTTTACAAATAAAGATGGTTCTATTGAAATAAGTATAGACTTTGTTCAAGGCGTAAAATCAAATGTATCTCCAGAAGTTTTAAAAAATTTAAAATGGAAGGAAAAGATAGTAGATCTATTTCTTCAAGCAGCAATACCAGTATCACAAAGATCGAATGGAACAATCATTTATTCAGATGTTTCAAGGATTAAAAAAGCTTTTGAAGCTTTTAAAAAATTTGGATTTACTGGTAATAATTATGAAGCATTTTATGAATCAAATAGACCTGTTTTTCAAAACAGTTTAGGACAGCCAGTATCTAAAAGTAAAGTAATTGCCGCATTAAAAGATAAGCAAGCAGAATATAATTTTATTAACTCTATTAGAGACAGATTTTTTGATAAAGAAGGTAAACTTAATCCAAATAAAGCAAGAGTAAAAGAAATTTTAAAAAGATTAGCTCCTTTTCTAAGACCAAAACGGGCAATAAATAGAAAACATTTTTCTAAAAAAATTGTTGTTCGAAAACTAAGAGTTTAATGTTAGAATTTATAAATTGTTTCTTATTATATCTATATAATGTTAAAAAAAATAAATCTTGGTGTAAAAAAACCAAGAATTGGATCAAAACAAAGAGTTGTTAAGAAAAGATCTGTTTCTCAAGGTAATTCTGTATTAATAACTGTAGATCCTAAAAATCCAAAAAACAAATATTATACAAAAGTTGAAAGAACAAAGGATAATAAACTTTCAAAAATAACTCATGTTACTACATTAGCAAAAGAAGTTTTAAAAGAAAATCCTGAATTAATTACATTTTTAGAAGAAAAATTATCAAAACCAACCCATGATTTAAAAGCAAGGCTTGAAACAAAAAATGGTTCTTTTAGATTAATGGAATTAACTAATTACCAATCAAATGCTTTAATTTATGAATTAAGATATAAAAATAAAAATACTGGGGAAACAAAAAGATACTTTGTTAAAAAAAATGCAAGGCATTATTTGGAAAATCTAAACCCAGATTCTGAATTTTTAGCAATAAAGGAAATGGAAAGATTGGGTCTTAATGTTATTAAACCGCAATTTTCTTTTACTGATTTAAATAATAGCAGTTCAAATATTATTATTTATGACTTTACAAATTTGAATAATTATTATGATGCTGTTATTAAAAGAAAAATAGCTGGTTCAGAAATTTTACAAGCAGAAGAACTATTTAAAAGATTAGAAAAATCTAAATTTTTTAGTAAGTTTGATGATTTTACAAAATATGATAATGGAGTACAACCACACAATGTTTTTGTAAAAAGATTATTGAATGGCAAACTTAAATTTTATTTTTCAGATATTTGTTTAACAAAAGAAGCTTATGATAAAAGAAAAGAGAGATATACATGATTGGAATATTAACTACAATAGTTGGACCGATGTTTTCTGGAAAGACAACAGAGTTATTAAGAATAATGGATAGAGAAGTTATTGCTAAGAGATACTCAATACTATTTAAACCAAAAATGGACAATAGATATTCAGAAGAAAGTGTAATTAATCACAACGGTTTTGGAAAAGAAGCAATTATTGCAGAAGATGCAAATCATATTTTTGAGATTTTTTCTAATTTAAATGAAAGTAATAAAGTTATTAATGTGTTTATTGATGAAATTCAATTTTTTGATTCTAATATTTTAAAAATTATAACAGATCTTAAACAGTTAGGAGTAAATGTATATGTCTCTGGTTTGAATCAAACCTATAAGGGAGATCCTTTTCCATTTAAGGATAATGATAATCACATAGGATATTTAATGGCAATAAGTGATTATGTAATTTCAATTGATGCAGTTTGTAATGTTTGTGGTAACAAAGCAACAAAAACATATAGATTAGGATCTGACACTGAAACTGTTGTTGTTGGTGGTCAAGATAAATATCAAGCAAGATGTGTTATTTGCTGGAATAAATAACAGATTTTTATTTTTTGTTCTTCTATTAAAGGTGATTACAATTGGCAAAAAATTCAATAGAATATATTGCAAAAATTAACAAGTATATATGTATAAAAAAACTAGAAATTAATTCACAAAAAACCGAAGAAGACATAATTAATTTTTTTATTAGTATACAATCTTCAACAAATCAGAAAATAATGGAATATATTACAAAATGTTGTGATATTACAAAATTTGATAAAAAACAAATAAATATTTGAAATTGAGTGTTGATCAATTTTTTAAAGACATTTATTCTAGTAAATTTAATAAAGAAATTAATGGATTTATTCCAAAAAATAGTGATTCAAAATATTATGAGCAATTTTTTAGAGTTTATATTATTGAAAAATATGCACAAAAAAACAAAATGATATTAAGCCCTCAACACATTTCAACCATTGATTGGGAAGATGAAAATAAATAAACAATTATAAATTGTTACTACTTATTAATTTTAAATACTAGATAAATATTATTGGAGAGAAAAATATGGCAGAAGAATCAGTACAATTTATTGCAAATTTTGATAAATTTGTATCTATTAAAAAATTAACAATTGATAAAGATGTTGGACCAAGAGAAGTTATTGAATTTTTGACTAGTGTACAATTTTCAACATCTCAAAAAATTAAAGATTATTTAAAAAAAATGTGTGATGTTGCAAAATTTGAAGAAAAAACAAAATCATTATTTTCATTAAATGTTGGACAATTTGTTGAAGAAGTTAATTCTAATGGCACAAAAAAAATTATCAAAGATTTTGTCCCTGTTGAAATAGATAAAAAAGAGCTTAAAGATGCATATATTGAGCTATTTAAAGTATATTTAATAGAAAAATATGCAGTTGAAAAGGGCGTTTCATTTGCAGCACACCACATAGTTTTTCCTGCAAATAAGAAACTTATGAAAAAGAAATAGTTTTTTTTAAAAAACAAAGGTATTTAAATTATTTTTATTATATATTATATATCTTTTTTCTAAGGAAAAACTTATCCCTCCTTAGCACAGCGGTTAGTGCGTCCGGCTGTAGACTTTAAGTAATCACTTAATTTTTAGAT
>JAQUVR010000048.1 GCA_028693335.1 Candidatus Iainarchaeum sp.
AGTTTATGAAATTGATAAAAATGTAGATGATTCTAAATATAATTTATATTTTAAACAGGCAGAAAACGGAGTATATGTAAGAGAAGCAATTCTTCTAATATTGCTTGGATTAATATAAACTTGGAGAAATTGAAAAAAACATGACAGAAATAACAAGAAAAGTAGGAACTATAAAAAATGGAGTTGTTATTGATCACATAACAAATGGCAAAGGACTAGAAATCTCAAAAATTCTTAAATTAGATCAATTTTTTGAATTTGTTGTTATTGCTCAAAATCTTAATAGTAATAAACTTGGCAAAAAGGATCTTATAAAGATTGAAGGAAAAGAATTAACCATTGATGAACTGAATAAAATCGCATTAATTACAAAAAGTCCAACAATAAATATAATAAGAGATCAAAAAATATTTCTTAAAAAAAAAGTAGAGATTCCAAAAACGGTTGACAATATTTTAATTTGTAATAACCCTAATTGTATATCTAATACTGAAAACATAAATAGTAAATTTCATAATATAGATTTAGAAAAAATAGATCTTATTTGTCATTATTGTGAAAAAAAACAAAATGAAATAAAAATAAAAAAATGATTTTTTAAATTTTACACAGCTCTAAAATAAATAAATTACAATTTATTTAATTTTGTCCAAGTATTTGTGCAATAACAATAATAACAATCAATTTAAAAAGAATTTCTCTCAAAAAATATTTATTGGAGAGGATTACAAAAAATGAACACAATTATTTTCTATCATGATGATCTAGATGGGCTTGTTTCTGCTCTTGGTTATGCTTATAATGATTATACAAAAAATCATTCTGATATACCAGATTATAATAAACTAAAAGAAGAATATTTTTTCTATGAAGTAAACTATGGAATAAAAAATATTTTTTACAATCTAAAATATCAAAAAATAGATTTAAATAGTTTCAAAACAGTAGTAATCTTAGATTATTGTTTTCATAGAAAAACAATGATTAAATTCTTAGAACAATTTAAAAATAATATGATTTGGATAGATCACCATAAAAATATTATGACTGAATTTTCTGATCTTGAAATTAATGGACTTAGAGATATAAATAATTCAGCAGCTGTATTAGTTTGGAAATATTTTAATAAAGACGCCCCATTGTTCTCTCAATATATAGAAGATATGGATATCTGGCTTTGGCAATTGCCAGATTCTAGAGATATTTTACATTATATAGATCATCTATACATGGATATTTCAAATAAAGAAAAACACAGCGAAATTATGAATGTTTTTTTAAAATTATTTGACAATACAACATTTAAAAAAAATATGGAAAAATATAAAGAGTTTGGAAAGATAATAGATGACTATCTAAAAACAAAAGTAATTGATGATATCTCAACAGGTAAAAAATTAATTTTTGAAGGAATTAACACATTTATTGTAAATTCTCAAATAAAACCAGGATATGTTTCTGAAAAAATATTTAATTCTGATGATTATAGTGATGTAGAACTTGTTATTATTTGGTATAGATCTTATTTATCAGGAATAACAGAAAAACATTTTGATAAAATTAGCTTAAGATCAAAAAATATTGATTGCTCAATAATTGCAAAAAAATATGGTGGAAATGGACATCCAAAAGCGAGTGGTTTTGTTATTGATGATATTTCTAATTTGAATGAAAAAATTTAATTAACAGAACAGGTTAAAACATAATTTTGCTGTCTACAAGCACCACTTGTTAAATTAACTAAAGATATTTTTGTAAGATCTATATCTTCATAAACCCCAAAAGAATCAAGGATTATAAAATTCTGATCTGTAAAAAGATAAATTGAATCACCCGGAGCTAATACTTCTTTAAAAACACCATATAATCTTATTTTTTCTCCATAAATGTCTTGACCTTCTACTGTCAATGTAAGATCAAAATATCTTATTTCTGAATCATTTATAAGTAACAAAGATAATTGTTTGGTGTCACTATCAAAAACACAAGAATCAATTTTTAACTTAGAGTTTGCACATTCAATGTTTGTTGCTTTCTTTAGTTGTTCTGTATTATTATTTAATTGATTATTATAATAATCCTTTGACCAAATCAAAAACATAGTAATCAATATAACAGCAACTAAAATTATTAGAATAACACCAATTATTGGAGAAAGTGCTTTTTTATTCATAAATAATTTCACACACATTTATTAGATTAATAATTTCTTTTTTACACGCACCATTTGTAAGAATAATACTATTTATTTCAGTAATGTTAAGATCAGAGAAACTATCTTTCTTTAAAAAAATAAAATTTTGATCAGTATTAAAGATATCTGTACTACCTGGGCTTAAAGATTTAGTAAATTGACCAACCCATTTATTTTGGACACCTTCTGTGTCTTTTCCTTCTATTGTTAAAATTAAGTCAAAGTATCTTATATTTGTAGAATTAATTAAAAGTAATTCCAATTTCTTTGATGAATATATTTTACAACTATCCACAAAAAGATTATAGTTTAAACAATCAATATCTCCAACAGGCTTTAATGCATCCTGTGAATCTTGAAGATTCTCTTTTAAACTTGTTTTCCCCCAGGTTAAAAAGATTGTGGTTAATATTACAGTAACTAAAATAATTAATATCACACTAATTATTGGAGAAACTGCCTTCTTTTTAATCATTTAATCACAAACTATTTTTGTTTTTTTATAAATTGTTCCCATCTTTTGTTTAATAAAACTGGTCTAAATATGTTATAGATATATGCTTCTTGTAATAATAAGCTAAATGCCCACCCAGTAAATAAAACTAATATTGTGTATCGTACTGTTGTATTTATCTTAAAAACACAATCAACAACAATAAACCAAATTAAAGCTATAAAAAAAAAGGTTAGTTGTTCAAAAAATGGTTTAATTTTTTTTATTTTTTCTTCAATATCTTTTGTATTTTTTTTTATCATATTTATTTCTCCAATTATTTTATTTTGGACTTTTAAAATACTTATAAACAGTTAAAGCCAAATCTGTTTTTAATCTATCAATATCTTTTTGATCTGTAAAAAAAGAAATTAAAATATATACATATTCTTTTTCAGATCTTAAAATTGGTATTGTGTCTGATTTAGTTAATTCTTTTAGATCAATTGTTAGTTTCTCAAAAGCTTTCTTATGATCAATATCATCTGCAAACTTTACTGGTATATTTAAGATTATTGGATATTTATTGTGCCCATAATTAAAAATATCTTTTTCCAAAAAAATTTTATTTGGGACTTTTATTAAAGAATCTTTTGGATGATAAGAAATTGGTTTTAAAAAAACATAAAATGAACCAATGTGTACGACCTTTCCTTCATTGTCTCCAATTTTAATATAATCGCTAATTCTAAAAGGTCTTTTTGTAAGCAACATAAACCAAACAAAATAAGAGATCAATATTTCTCTTATTGCAAAAGCAATACCAGTTGCTGCAAGTCCTAAAATGATTGCTAAATTTTGCAAGGTTACTCCAAGTAACCACAAAACAATTGTTGTACCTATTAAATATATTAAACTAGTATATAATTTTGTTAATAATAATTTTTGCTCAACACCAACAGATTCATCAAAAATCTTAACAACTTGTGTTTGAGTAATTTTTATAAATATTGTACAACTAAAATACACCCAAATAATTGTAGTAATAGTACTTAATAATCTATTTACATAAACCGGCAAAATAATTATCTCATGATTATTCAATATAACAAGTGCAGTTACTAATAGTAAAAAAAAACCAAAAAAAAGTAATAATCTATTAATATGTATATCTGACTTTCTATTAAATATTTTTATTTTTTGTTTAATCTCATCAACCATATATTTTCAAATTTTAAATATATATATATAACAGAAAATAAATCTATTTAAAAAGCTTACATAAAAAAATTATTTTTCATTCAAAAAATACAATTTTAATGGTGGAAATCCATTAAAATATATGGAACTATATGACTGAGTGTATGCACCAGTTGTAAAAATAAAAACTCTATCACCCTCTTTTATATCAGTTTGAAAAGAATATTTAAAATTCTCATACAATATATCAGCAGAATCACAAGTTGGGCCAGCCAAGATCACTTCTTTTTTTTCTAAATTTTTATTTTCTCTTTCTAAAAAAATTGGATATTTTAAGGATTCATCAATGGTTTCAATTAACCCACCGAATTTGCCAACATCTAAAAATACCCAATCATATTGATTACACATAGATTTTTTTGAAACCATAATTACTTCTGAAACAATGATTCCAGCATCTGCGACAATAGATCTACCGGGTTCAATAATTATTTCTGGAAAATTATTTCCAAAATCTTCTTTTAAAAATCTAGTTATTTCATGCGCATATGTTTTTATGCTTCTTGTTGGCATTAAATAATTTGATGGAAAACCACCACCCATATTTATCATCCTAAGTTCAATGCCTTCTTCTTTAGCGGCATCAAATAAATACTTAACCTGTGAAATAGCATTATCCCATTGACCAATATCTCTTTGTTGAGAACCTACATGAAACGAGATTCCATATGGAATTAATCCTAATCTTTTTGATTCAATAATAAGTTTAAAAGTAATATCTGGATGAGATCCAAATTTTCTAGATAATGGCCAATCAGCACTACCACCATCACAAAGTATTCTAAAAAAAACTTTTGAACCTGGTGCACTTCTTGCAATTTTTTCTAAATCAGAAAATGAATCTGAAACAAATAATCTTACACCTTTGTTATAGGCATATAAAATATCTTTTTCTTTTTTTATAGTATTTCCAAAACTGATTCTATCAGGAGATATTTTTAATCTTAATAATTGATCTAATTCATAAATTGTTGCAATATCAAAACAAGATCCTTTTTTTGCAAGTAACTTTATTATTTTGTCTTGTGGATTTGCTTTAACTGCATAATATATTTTTGCAAATGGCAAATTCTTTTTTAATTCATCATATTTTTTATCAATTTTATTTAGATCCATTATTAGAAATGGAGTTTTTTTATCCTTAGAAAATTCTTTTATTTTTTTTAAATCTGATTTATTTATAAAATCTGTAATCACGCGCTCAGAGTTATACATATTAAGACCTCTTTTTATATTTTAAAGAATTAGATTTAATCTTTCTGTTTAAGTTTTTTTATCTCTTTTTTAAAAATAGTTTTTTAATTTTTGTAAATATAATAATAAAATAAATATAAAATAAAGTTTAAAAAGATATCTGAAAAATTAATGAAAATCAGGAGCCTCTTTCTTCTTTCCAAATACCTGTGCAGCAATCGCAGAGGTAAAAAACAAAGCTAATGCACTTGTCACAATAGATCCTTCTTGGCTTTTTGCAAGATCTGCTTTTAAAGATTCTAAAACTTGTGGATGAATGTTTCTTATTTCTTTAGAAAAATTAGAATTAATCTCTTTTCTAAAAATCATTTCTACTTTTTCAAGAGGTAAGGATAAAAGATATAATCTG
>JAQUVR010000001.1 GCA_028693335.1 Candidatus Iainarchaeum sp.
GTTCATAATTAGTTCTATTACTTAAAATTGTGTTTATTTGAGCAATTGTTAAAGATGGATTTGTATTTGTATTATTTGGATCTGAATTATAAGGAATACTACTTGCTGTTCTTCTTTGAGTAAAATATGTTTTTGTTTTACCAATATCTTCTCCTCTTAAAATTGCTATTGATGCTGTATTTGATGTATAACAACCATTTGCTGCTTTTTCTAAAGTTATATCACCTGCACCGCCACCTTCAGATATTGAATGATTTACAACAACAGTATATACTTTTTGATCACCTGTTTCTGGAGTTACTGTATAATTTACTGGATCTGTAAAATTTTGTGCAACACCAGATTCTGGATTAACTGTTGCACCCTCTGAAATAGTAATTGTTGGTATTAAATTAGTTACATCTGTTCCTTCTGGCAAAGTTACTTTTATTGCATTTTGTGGATTATTTATCACACCATTTACTTCATTAATTATAAAACTTGTAATTAAATTCCCAGTTTGTGCTGTTTCATCGACATCAGCAACAACTGGAACTTCTTCTTTTAATACTCTTAATGTTTTTTGTGGATAAGTAAATGTTTGTGTTTCTTCTGTTGGTGTTTCTATACTTGGTAAATTACAACTTGGACAGAAAAATCTTGCTATTTTTTTATTTATTTCATATCTTAAATAACTTAAATATAATTCTCTATTCATAAATTTTATTTGTGCACTTGTTACTAAAATATTAGTATCATCAATTTTTTGTAATGCTAAGAAATATTTTTCTTCCATTCTTGCTGCTCTTAACATAACATTATTTTCTGTAATTTGGTTACAGTTAACATTTGAAAGTGCATTAGAATCTTCTATATAATTATTTTCTTGAGTAAATTTATCAAAGAAAGTATTTATGTCTACTTGTGTATTTTGCCCTATTGATGTTATTAAATAACAAGTATTTTTATCACTATTAAAATCTTGTGGCAACACAAAATTTAGATCTAAATTATTTAATACAACTGCAGGTCTATTGTAATTTAGATAGAAGATTGTCTTTTCTGGATTATAACTTAATTCAATTGGATCTTCTTTTGCTTCTATAACTTTATCTAATTGTTTTATGTGATAATTAATATTTATGGTATCATATAATTCTGCTTCTCTTTGTTCTTCTTCTGCTCTTCTTATTTGTTCTATTTCTTGACACAATTGCTCATGTAATTCTGATATTGCTACTTCTCCTCTTGGCTCTCCTGCTCCAAGTCCAAAGTCACCAGTATATGGATTACATCTTGTTACTCTAATAGTATTACCAAAAACAGAAGATTCTTCACATTTGTATAAATAATCTCCTGGTTCTGCTGTTTTTGTTCTGCCATCACCAACAGGAACGCCATCTGCTAAACCTACTGGATAACTTGGGTGTTCAACATATCCCAAATCTTTACATGCTTGTAAATGTGATTTAGTATTTGTTCCATTTGCCGTGCTATCGCCACCATTACCACCAGTGCCACCTGCACCTGTTGAACCAGCACCACCAGTATCACCAGCGCCACCTGCACCTGTTGAACCAGCACCACTATCTTGGCTATCTGGATTTGTTTCCGGTGTTGTAGGTGTCTGAGCAGGTGTATTTAATTCTATATTAAATAGAGCTGCTGCATTTAATTTTTTGTAATTAGATTGGGTTGTGTTCGTAGTAAAATATGTTACAGCTCCATTACCAAGTTCAACATTGTGAGCACCATCTGTTGAAGCAGGATTTGTTGATTTAGCATACCAAATATCATTATATGATGAAGAATCAACATGTACAAATGGCATAAATACAAAAACATCTATCATTTCTGACTTACATATATTACCTGTTAAATTAAATCTAACACCAGATGTTGTTTGATTACAATATTTATAAAAATAAATCCAATTATCATTTTCATATGTAGATCTATTACCTTGCTCCCACTTATTATTATTAACAAAAGATTTAAGTTTTGGGAATAAAACACTAATAGTATAATTACTATGTGCGATCATATAATGAGGACACAAATAATAAGTTCTTGGTGCATGAAAAATCCTGCCAATTAATTCTTCTTTTGGAGTAATAAGGGGGGTATTTTTTAATCGAATAGTAACAGAACAAGTATTTTCTCCAGTTATTTGTGTTGTTACTGATTCTATTCCATCTATTCCTCTTACATCCCCAACTTTTGCTGCAAATACATTTGATCCTAAAACAAGCACCATCATAAACATTGATATTAATAAAATAATTTTTTTATTCATCTTTTAATCTTTCCGTAAATTTTTTATCTTTTGATTAATATAATTGATATATTAACTAATTATAGTTATTACTTTTACAATTATATATATTATATAATACCTTAAACATTTATAAATCTATCCAAGAGATTTTACTCTAATTAAATTGTTTTTTTTATTATAATAAAAATTTAGAAAAAAAGATCTTAACAATAGTTTGTTGTCTGACAACAATTTTGTCGTCTATTGCTTGCAGTTATATAATTGCCATTACAATTAATTTCAGAAGTATCTACATTAGTTATTCTTACATACTGAAATGGAAATCTACGTGTTCCCCTATTATTTATTTTTATTCCAGTTTCTATACAATCATATTTTACTCTTGTCCCTGGTCTTGGTGCATGTATATATTTATGACAACCTAGTTCTGTTTTAGAATATATTCCAACATGACCAAAAACACCGTGACTAGTATTAAAGAATAATATATCTCCTGGTTGTAATTGATCTAAATCTGTTCTATTATTTATAATTCCTGATATTCCTGTTATGTGCCCTTTATTATTTTCTACAAAATCAAGAACTGCACAACCATTTTCAAACATTTCTTTACAGCCTGTTGATCCATCAATATATCCAAGATCTCTTAATACAACATAAGGTAAACCAATACAATCAAGTCCACTTTTTAAACGATAATTTGTTGGACCAAAAGTATAACCATTTCTACCACCAAAAACATATCTTGTGCCTAAATAATTTGTTGTTCTTTCTATTATTTGTATTGCAATATTATTATTTACAATTAAAGTGGTGTTATTTAATCTATTAATAACATCTCTTTGATCTTCAATATCTACATCATTATCTTGGGATACAGGTCTATTTTCTTGTAGATCTGAAACTGCAATTACTTCTGGATCTATTTCTGATTCTGGATTTTCTACTATGTGGTTTTCAAAGTCTGTTAAACTAATATCTTGAAAACTAAATCTATTAATTCCATTAATATTAATTATTTCTGGAAATACTGTGCTAGATGTAGAAAAAAAGTTTGCAATTTTTTTATTTATCTCATATCTTAAATAGTTTAGATCTCTTGGTATTAGTTTTATTTGAGCAGTTGTAATTAAAAGATTTCTGGAATCTATTTTTTGTGCAACTAAAATAAATTTATCTTCTGTTTTTGAGTTTCTTAGCATAATGGTGTTATCTATTATTTTATTACAATTAACATTTAAAATTTGATTAGAATTTTCTAAGTAATTTTCTTCTTCTAAAAATTTAGTTAGAAAAAGATCTATTTCTTCTTGTGTATTTTCTCCAAGTTCAGTAATAAGATAACATGTGTCTTTTTGAGAACTAAATTCGGCGTCTAAAACAAAATTTAGATCTAAATTATTTTCTGTGCTTGATGATGGATCATAAACTAAATAAAAAATATTTTTATCATTATTACTATTTAATTCATTTATCGGATCTTTAAGATCTATTATTTTAAGGAATGGTTTTTTATAAAAACTGATATTTGTTAAATCAATATCAACAATTCCTTTCTTGTTCTAAATCTTCACATAATTGTTGATGTAATCTAGAAATTGCAATATCTCCTAATGGTTGACCAGCACCAACCCCATATTCTCCAGTATATGGATTACATCTTGTTATTCTTATATAATTACCAAATACAGAACTGATATGACATTTATATAAATAATCTCCTGGTGCCGCAATTTTTGTTCTGCCTCCACCAATCGGGATGCCATCTTTTAAGCCGATGGGGTATGTCTCATGTTCTCTATATCCATTATTTTTACAAAAATTTATATATTCTTTGAAATATTCTTCTGATTCACTAGCGTCTATTAAATAAGTGATATTTATTAAAAATATTAAAAATAATATTAATATAATTTTCTTCATAAAATTATCTACTTTTTTTAAATATCTTTTAAACACAAATATCATCAACTTAACAATAGTTATTATAATTATTTTTGGTCTTAAACATTTATAAACATATCCAACAAAATATATTTATATTTTAGACTTTTTCTAAATCTTAAAAGTGATCTTACCATGATAGAAATATTAAAACCAACAGAAAATGGATTACAGATCCTAGATAGACCAACAAAAAATGCATGGATTAATGTTGTTAATCCAGATAGTCGCGAGATCCAATATCTATCAGAAATTTTAAAGATTAAAGAAATTGATTATCAAGAGTTTAAAGAAGATATTAATTCTCTTCAAGATATGGAAGAAATTCCTTTTATGGAAAAATATAAACAAGAATATTTTATAATTACAAGAACACCACATAAATTAACAGCAACAGATCCAGAAAGTAAATATCTTTCTGCTGTTGAGTATTTGACTTTGCCTCTTGGTATTATGATTAATAAGGATTACATAGTTACTATTTGTTTTAGAAATAATGAAATTATTGATCAATTAAAAGTAAAAAAGTTTAAGTTTACAAAAAGTTTATTATTATTAAAATTATTGTTAATTTCTTCTAAAACTTATCTAAAATATTTAAAAGAAATTGATAGAAAAATAAAAGTTATTGAAGAAAGATTTGAAGTTGTTCAAAAAAGTAAAGATATTTATGATTTGTTAGATCTTAAAAAATCATTAATTTATTTTAACACATCTCTAAAAACAGATCAAATATTAATTGAAAAAGTTGCAAGAAATAAAGATTTTGTTGTTACTGAAGATGATAAGGATCTTATTAATGATGTTATTGATGAAAATAAACAAGCTATTGTTACTACTGCAATATACAAAAACATTATTACAGACACTACAGATTTATTTAATTCTCTGACCAGTAACAACTTAAATAAAATCATGAAACTTTTAACATCTATTACAATAGTAATAGCAATTCCAACAATGGTTGCTGGAATTTATGGAATGAATGTTCCATTACCTTTTGATCATCACCCTCAAGCATTTATTGTAGTTATGGCAATTATAATGCTATTTTCTTTTTTAGGTGTATTTGTTCTTTGGAAAAATAAAATGTTTTAAAAATAAAAAAAGATTCCTGCTTTTTTGCAGGAATATTATTTTTTAATTTACTGGAATAGTTTTACCATTTCTTTTTGAAATTGGAATAAATAGATTAAGAAAAATATCATTATTCCATAAAAAACTCCAATAATAAACATTGCAAGTCCAATAAAAAATGATGTAAACATTGCAAATATTGAAATTAATATTAGTATTGAAACAAAAAATCCAGCAATATACAATGGAATCAGTAACATTATTTTTCCGAATTTTTTATAATTTGCAACACCGTATGCAACAATAAAAGCATATATTGCATATATGAAAAACATAATTGCAAATGCAATGGAAACACCACTTAAATTAACAATTTCTGGCATTAATTCTGACATTGATGTTAACATTTTTGGTAACAGTAATAAGAATATCCCATATAAAGTAAAAATTATTCCTGCTCCTAAATTAAATAATGCCACAAATTTTGCTATAAATTGATTTAATGATAGATCTTTAAACATAATTTTTCTAAACCTCCAAGTTTTATTTATATATATTACATATAACTATATAAATCTTTTTCCACCAATAAAAAAAATTGTTTTTTTTTCTAGAACATTAAGAGATTCTATTTTTTTAAATTTTAATGAATTATTTATTGGTTTTATATTGTTCTTACTAAACCATTTTTTTATTTCTTTTAATGTGTGATATGATTCATATGGAACAGCATATCTATCATAAAGAGTAGAAATTGGTGCTTTTTTGAATTTTTTTGTAAATTTTGAAGTTAATAAAAAATTAATAATTTTTTCTGGATCTTTACTTATTAATGTTCTTAAAAAAAATCTTTGAATTCTATATCTTAGTCTAGAGTATTTATGATAAAGACCAATTACTATAATTCCATCATTTTTTAATAAAGAGGATATTTTTTTAAATCCTAAATAAGGGTTTTCTGTGTGGTGTAATACACCTAGACAAAAGATCAGATCAAATTTTTTTAGATCTAACAAATTATCTTTAATAATATCTTTTTTTTCAATTGTTATATTTGACAATTTTTCTTTCTTAACTTTTTTTTCTAATTCAGATAATTGACCTAAAGAAAAATCAACACTTACAACTTCTTTTGCACCATTTTTTGCAAAAAATATTGATTTTTCTCCAGTTCCACAACCAATATCAAGTATTCTTTTTCCCATTAAATCTTTTTCTGTTATATTTGCAGATCTTAGAATTTTTGTAATTATTTTTTGATTTGTTCTTTTTTGATTTGAAGTGTATTGATTTGCTTTTGGATATTGATGTAAATCGTAAAATTCTTTTATTTTTTGCATATTATTTTCGTTTTTATTTCTTTTGTATCATATATATTTTATAATGTTATAAAAAGATCATATATGAAAAATATTAAAAAACCAATATTATTGTCTCCTGTTGCAAATTATGAAATGTTAATTGCAGCAATTGATGGGGGAGCTGATGCAGTGTATTTGGGTGTTAAGGGCCAAAATATGCGAGAATCTGCAAAAAACTTTTCAATAAAAGATCTTAAAAAAATTTCAAATATCGCTCATAAATCAAATGTAAAGGTTTATCTTACATTAAACACTATCTGCTTTGATGAAGAAATAAATAAAATAAAAAAAACATTAATATCTGCAAAAAAAGCTAAAATAGATGCAATTATTTCTTGGGATCTAGGTGTTATTAAATTAGCAAAGGAACAAAAATTAGAGGTCCATCTAAGCACTCAAGCAAGTGCAAGTAATTCTATTGCCATTAGTGAATATAAAAAATTAGGGATTAAAAGATTTGTTCTTGCAAGAGAATGTTCTTTAAATCAGATTAAAAAGATCATTAAAAACACAAACACAGAAATAGAAATATTTATTCACGGCGCGATGTGTGTAGCTGTTAGTGGAAGATGTTTTTTATCTCATTTTCTTTATGGTCAATCTGCAAATAAAGGTAAATGTATTCAACCTTGTAGACGTGAGTATATAGCTACAGACATAGAAACAAATAAACAATTAGAGATACATAATAATTTCATATTAAGCCCTAAAGATCTGTGCGCCCTACCATTTTTAGAAAAAATTCTAGATCTCAACATCTGTGCTTTAAAGATTGAAGGAAGAGGAAAGTCTCCTGAGTATGTAAAAATAGTAACTTCTGTTTATAGGGAAGCAATAGATCTATATTTTGAAAAAAAACTAACTTCTAAAAAAAAAGAAGAACTATTTGAAAAATTAAAAACTGTTTATAATAGAGATTTTAGTGATGGCTTTTATTTAGGCAGACCAATAAATGAATGGACAGATATTAGAGGATCAAAAGCTACAAAAACAAAAACAAGAATTGGAAAAGTTACAAACTATTTTAGAAAAATTGATGTTGCAGAGATTAAGATTGAGGCAAGATCTTTAAAAATTAATGATAATATCCTAATTATCGGGCCAACTACAGGGGTTTTAGAAGAAAAAATTAAAGAGATACAATTATCTAAAAATAATTTTACAAAAATTGCAAAAAAAGGAGATCTTGTTGCAATTAAGGTTAAAAAAAGAGTAAGAAGAAATGATGAAATTTATTTATATGGGTGATTAAATAATTTATCTCTTGTTGCCACCCTTTTTTTTTTAATTTTTCCATTTTTATTTATTTTTATTTTGGCTAGATATGATGCCAAAATCAAACCAGTCATAATTCCTGTTCCACCACCAACAACACTCCCCAACATATTTGATTCTCTTTGCACATATTGAAGCTCACCATTTGGTATCTGCTTTACAACTGCTTCAATTCTTTTTATTTGATCTGGAGTTAATTCATTATATACTTCTACTAGTGGTTTATTAACAAAATGCTTTTCCCAAACTTGCCCCCCAGCTTCTTTGAGCACTCTTTCGATTTCTATTATCTGGGATTTATATTCTAATATTCTAAAAATATTGCCCATTCTTATTGGATCTAATGTGATTCTATCAATTTTTTGTGATTTACTATCCCAAAAATAAATTTCTCCTGGTTTTGATTTATTATTAAGAGTTGCTAATTTTGATTTTATTACTTTTTCTCTATTCTCTGGATAGATTGGTTTAGACACATGATAAATATTTGTTGTTTTTGCAGACATGTTTTTTGAAATATTTGTTACTTGTTTTTTTGCTAATGAGCCTGTTAATAATGATGCACCAATAACTCCAGCAGCTGCAGCAATTCTTAACTTTGTTTTTAATGGCATCTTAAATTTTGTTTTCTTTTTTTGTGGTGGTTTTGGTGTTACTGGTTTATTTATTGGTTTCATAATTTTTCCTATTATAATTTTTTTATTACTTTTATATTTATATCATATAACAAAACTGTTTATATTTATTTTCTTTTCTATCTTTTTTATGACTATCACTATGAATCAAACAAAAAAAGAGATATTATCTCTCCTTGAAAAATCAATATTAAAATTAACAGAAGATAAATCAAAAAAATATGGTTTATTGTTAAGTGGTGGAATTGATTCTTCAATACTTGCCATAATTCTTAAAAATAATAAAATTAAATTTAATTGCTTTTTTGCATATGTAAAAGATACAACTGACCCTAAAGATCTTTATTTTGCAAAAAAATTAGCAAAGGATTTAGATCTAAATTTAGAAATCATTTCTTGTGAGAAAAAAGAATTACCTATTATTATCAAAGATATTATAAAAATTACACAATCCACTAACCCAATAAATGTTGGTGTTGCAATTCCTGGATACCTTTGTGCAAAAAAAGCAAGATCTAAAAAAATCAATATCCTTTTTTCTGGTCTTGGTAGTGATGAATTGTATGCAGGATATCACAAGTTTAGATTAACTAAAAACATTAAAGAAGAAACAAAAAAATGCTTAGATAATCTTCAAAAAGATAATCTAAATAGAGATCAATCTATTGCCAATTATTTTAATATGTCTGTTGAGTGTCCATATCTTGATAAAGATTTAATAAATTATTCTTTAAATATTGATCCAAAATATTTAATTTCAAAAACCCAAAATAAAATCATAATAAGAGAAATAGGTAAAGATCTTGGGCTTACAACAGAATTTTTTGAAAGAAAAAAAATTGCTTGTCAATATGGTAGTAATTCTGATAGGGTTATTGAAAAATTAGCTAAAGAAAATAGATTTAAAACAAAAACAGATTATCTAAACTCTCTGTCAAAAAAAAACATTGGTGCTCTTTTTTCTGGTGGTAAGGATAGTAATCTTTCTGTGTTTTTATTAAAAGACAAATATAATATTTCTTGTTTATTGTCTATAGTTCCAACATCTAATGATTCCTACATGTATCAAAAACCTGATTTGAAAATATTAAAAGCTCAAGCAGATTGTTTGGATCTTCCATTATTAACACAAAAATCTAAATCTATTAAGGAAGCGGAGTTAAAAGATCTTGAAAAGTTAATAAAAACCGCAATTAAAAAATATAATATTACTGGTGTTGTTTGTGGTGCTCTTTTTAGTAATTATCAAAAAGAAAGGGTTTTAAAAATTTGTAATAAACTAAAAATAGAATTACATTCTCCTTTATGGCAAATGGATCAAGAAAAGGAAATAGAGTTATTATTAAATAATAAATTTAAATTTATTGTGTGTAAGATTGCTGCCCTTGGATTAGATCAAAAATATCTTGGCAAAGTTATTTCTAAGGAAGATCTTATTGATTTTAAAAAATTAAATAAAAAATATGGTTTTAATATTGCTGGAGAGGGAGGAGAGTATGAAACCATTGTTATTGACTCTCCTATGTTTAATAAAAAAATAGAGATCTTAGATTATAAGATCATTATGGAAAATGATTTTACTGGTTTTATTGAAATAAAAAAAATAAAAAATCATTGAATTAATATTCCGATTTTTTTAGGAAGTGCTTGTTTTGATTTAGGGTCCACACTTTCTTCTGCCAAGATAATTTCTAGATCTACTTCTAAATTCTTTTCTAAAAATTCTTTTATTTCTTTATAGAATAAATACTCTGTTTCTTGATCTTTAATATCTTCTAAAATCGCAGGTGTTTTTATTGCCCATGTAATAATTTTACTAACTTGTGGTTTATTTTGAGGATATTTTTCTAAGTATTTATTCATTAGTTCTTTAACATTTCTATTTTCTTTAATAATTATTTCTTCTTTAAGTTCATTAAATAAATTATAGATCCATTTCTCAGAAATAAACAAAGTAATTTTTTTAGGATTTTCTAAATTTGCCATCTTTATTACATTTCTAATATCTGATGTTGTTTTCTCTATTGTTTGTTCATCTTTATCAAGATCTAGATTTATTTTACTTACATCTACTTTTGGAAATTCTGTTTCTGCAATGATATATTTATTGCCAACCATTTGATTTAGTTCTTCACTTAGATGTGGTGTAAACAAACCCATTGTTTTTATCCATTCTATTATTAAATTCATTAAAACTTTTTTGTTTTTTCCATTTCTATTTCTATACCATAATAAATCATTATAGAAATTAAAATAGATTTCATCAGTTGCATTCTTAAATTCTATTCTATCCATAGAATTAATTATTTTTTCTAATCTTATATTAAACTGAGAGATCAACCAATCATCAATTTTTTCTGATTCTTTTTCTATTAGTTGTTTATCATTAATTATTTCTTCAATAAATGAATATATCTTATCTATTCTTTGTTTATAATTTTTTAGATCATCTTCTTCAAAACTAATATCTACAAAAGGGTTTGCAATATTTGCATAAAATAGTCTAATAGCATCAACTGAATATCTCTTTGCTTCATCAGCAATACTTTTGACTCCTCCTTTTGATTTAGATATTTTCCCTGATTTTGCAACAACCCACCAGTTTACAAAAATTCCTTGTGGGTGATATTTTTTTGGTAATATCCCAACATGATTCATTAAAAATACTGGAAAATGAACTGTTTGATGTTCTTTTCCTCCAAGATTAATATCTAACGGGTACCAATATTCTACATCTTTTTTAATTTCTTCTAAAAGGTTAAAATCTATATCTGTTTTTTGAGAAACTTCTCTACTTTCTCCTTTATTCAAAAAAACATAGTCAAAAAATTCTTCTGTTAGCTGTTCTGCGTTTATTTTTCCATTATTTACATATAGACTAATTAAATAATAAATAGGGTAAAGAGTACTATCAGAAATTGGTTCAATAGTATAAGATTGATCAAAAGGCAATTTTGTTCCAAGCCATGTTCCTTGTCTAGCACATGCTCTAGCATCAAACCAGTTTAGTATTTGTGGTAAATTTGTTTTAAATGTTTCTGGTAAGATATTCATTGTTTTTACATGATCTATAGTATCATTTGTTAATTTTTCATTAGAATAATCAATAAACCATTGATCATCTACTTTTTTAATTAAAACTTTCGATCCGCACCTGCAAATCACTTCTTCAGAGAGATCATAAAAAATATCTGCGTGATTTTCTTTGATTAGATCTTCTTTCATTAAATTTTTAGCATCTTCTACTTTCATTCCTGCAAATTTGCCACAGTTTTCAAGCATAACTCCAGTATGAAATCCTTTTTTGTAAACTTCTTTTTTTGCATCTTCTAATTTTTCTATATCTTTTTGAGAATTAATATTTAATTTTTCACAGATCTCAATAGCAGGAAATTTTCCAAAATCTTTTGATTGTATTATTGAAATTGGTTTTATTTCTTTTATAACTTCATAATCTAATCCAAAAGATTTACAATCTTCTGGAGATCTTTGTAAATCATATAAACCTATCCAATCAGCAGGAGCATCTGATGGTACAGATGTTACTATTCCAGTACCAATATTAGAATCACAAAAAGAAGATGGTAAAATAATTATTTCTCTATTGATAGCTGGGGCTAAACAGTATTTGCCAACAAGTTCTTTTCCATTTATCTGTCCAAGAATTTGTGTGTTTTCTTTTTGATATTTTATTTTTTCTGCAAATTCTTTACTTGCTATCCAAATTTCATCAACAACTTTTATTTTTACATAGGTTTGATTATAATCTAACCAAACATTTGTTTGTCCAAACATTGTTTCTGGTCTTAATGTTGCTACAACTATGTATTGATTTGGTTCTTGATATTGCAATTTTATTAAAGTATATTCATTTTTTTCAGCAGTTCCACCTTTAGAAAGATCCATTTCTGATGGATCTACTGCTACTGGCCCACATTCAACACATACTGTTGCATAATATGGTTTTTGTATTAATAGTTCTTTTTCTTTTAATTTCTTAAATTGCCATTCAATAAATTTATTATAATCAGGATTTGTAGTTACTGTAAATCTTTGCCAATCACCAATAAACCCATAATCTCTATAATCAGTAATATATCTTTTTGAAAAAAAGTCAACAAATCCTTCTGGAGTTGATATTTTTTTAAGATCCTCATCTGTTAAGCCCATTTCTTTATAATAATCAACGGTCTCTTTATGATTTTCACAAACTTTCTTTGCCTTAGCAACTGCTGCATTTCCTGATGCATGTCCTCCAGCTGGTAACAAAACATTATATCCTTGCATTCTTTTATATCTAGAAATAGCATCAGCATATGAAAATCCTCTCATATGGCCTACATGGTGAAATCCTGATACTGTTAAATATGCCCAAATTATAAAATATTTTTTTTTATTTAGATCTCTTGATACTGAACCAATTTTTTTTGCATTCCAAATATTTTGCCATTTTTTTTCTGTGCTACTAAAGTCATACATGTTTTTTGTCACCTATATTATATCTAAATATTATATATAAATAATTAAAAATAAATTCTTTTTAAAAAAATAGAAACAATAAAAAAAAAGATTTAAAAAAATCATTGTGGTAATGGATTTTGAGTATTTGTTATTAGATAAGGATAAGTTATATTTTCCTCAATATTCCAAATATCTATTAAATTCCATTTATTAAAGGTATTTGCTGTCTTCATTAATTCTGTACTTAGTCCAATAATACCTTCTGCTTGATAATTATTTTGCCCAGATCTATCAACATCCCAAAAACATTCCAGATAGGTGTTATTCATACCATCACTCCCAAAAAAACCACCCTGATTTTTATTTCCAGAAACAACAACAGCTGAATAGTTTTTTTCTAAAATATTATCTCTTGCACCACCAATAAATCCACCAACACCATCATCTCCAGTAACAGATCCAAAAGAATAATTATTTGTTCCAGTTACTACCATTGCAAAACCAATAAATCCACCAATGTAATAGGCATCTCCAGAAACAGTAGTATTAGAATAACTATTAGAAATTGTGTCTTCAGCACTTAACCCAATAAATCCACCAACTTCATAATTACCACACACTAATCCAGTTACTGATGTATTTTCAATTATGTTATACATGCTCTCTCCAATTAATCCACCAACATTAGCACCACCTGTAACATTACAGTCTTCAATCCTTAGATTATTTATTTGAGCTAAATAACCACTAGAAAACAAACCGATTTTTCCATTAGAAGGTCTATTAATATATAAATTTTTAATTGTGTAATTTTGACCATAAAATCTGCCACCAAAAATTCCATCAGAGTGTGCAATTGGTAGCCAACCTTCTCCAGTTGTCCAAAGAGTTTTATTTAATGGATCATAATAACTTGAGTCATTTAGAAAATCAAGATTTCTCATAAGTGTATAAGATCTTAATAAGGTATCTGAATTTGTATCAATAAAATCAAGATGTTCAAGATACCAAATTTCTCCATTTATTGGAACATCTGTTATTTCATCTGGAACATCAATTTCTACTATTACTAAATATTCTCTAATTGATTGATCTTGTGCAGTTACTGTATATGTAATAGGATTTGAAAAATCTTGACTAATTTCTGATTCTGGATTTATGGTTGCAAGGTTGTGTATTTCTATAATGGGTGTTAAATTCATTATATTTGCATCAGAGTCTATTAAAATATTAATTGTATTTAAATCAGAGTCTATTGTTGTTTGATTAATAATATTTAAAAAATCAAAAGAATAAATAATATTATTATTTGATTGTTGTGGATTTCTTAGTGTTTCTGGCAAATTATTTATATTAGGTAATGTAATATACTCTAAATTATCTGTTAAAAACAACAAATTAAATTTATTTTCTGGTGGTAATTTTAATAAATCTATTGAGTTTGTAGATCCTGAATTAACAATTATTTGTTGATCTAAATATATTAATTGATTAAAACTAGGATTATCTGATTGACTAATTATTTTATATGCAATAATATTTATTTGTTCTTTACTTGTATTAATATTTTTAAAAACAAGCTTATAATTAGGGAATAATTTTACAACAATAAATGGTTCACTAAATTTTACAGATTTTGGGTAATCTAGTTCCATTTCTTTTATGGTTTCGTCTGTTATTGTTTTGCCCCAACCTAAAATAATACTAACTAAAATTACTGAAATTATAATTAAAAAAATAACACCAATTATTGGAGATAGATTCTTAATTTTAAATTTTTTTTTGGTTTTTAGATTATTTTTTTTTTCTTCATAGTCTCTTGTCTTATTTAATTAAAATTTGAAAGATTTTTTTCTTTTTTTTTCTTATAAATCAAATAAATACCAACCAACAACAAAATAAGTCCAACACCAAATATCACAGATTTAGATGGGGTTAATGTAACTAATGCTGTTGCTTTACTCTTTAGATCTGTCTTATCTGATAGATCTTGCTTTACTTGCTGAGTATTTGGAGTATTTGTTTCTATTTCTGTGTTGTTATTATCTGAATAGTTATTGTTTATTTTTCTTCGTGCTTGATTATTATAAATATCTCTTAAACTAGTAACTATTGATTGATTTGTGTCATTAGTAGAAATTGGCCCAAATTCTTCTAAATTTATATTTTGATTATTTGTATTTGTTAATTTTGGGTCTTGGGTTTTATCTATTTTTACTGTATCGACAAAAACTAATTTATTAATATTTGAATCAAAAGATATTGCAGGGGTAGTAACAATTAACAAATAAACATTTGTTTTTCCTGGATTTAGATCTAGGTGTGCAATTAATTGATTTTCTGAAAAATAATAATTATTGGTATTTTTAAAATAACAAAGATATTTTTCATTTGTCCCATCTTTATTAGAAACAATTATTCTTTGATCATTATATTTTAGAATATTTCCATTTTTTGTAGAACAGATTTCAGAAGATAATTCTTCTGCAAAATAAATTGCGATTTGATCTTTTTGTTTTTCTGTAATATTTAGATTTAATTCATATTTTGCAACAACAGAATAATCTAATTTGTTTTCAAAATCGTATCTAGATATTATTGATTGACCTCCGATTATGTCTATATCATTTTTCTCTCTAATAATTATAGATTCTGGGCTAATTTTAAAATTTGTGTTTAATTCCAGGGCTATTGGTGAAATTATATTCACACTATATGTATCTGTATTTAATGTATAATATTGCTCTTCTGCAGATACATTAAAAACACAAAAAATAAATATTAATATTCCAAATATTTTTATAAAATTCATAATTTCTCAAATTTATTGTTTTTTTATATCTAATGTTAAGAGATACATTTTTTAATGATATCTAGTTATTTTTAATTTATAAATGTTTTTGTCCCTTACAAATAACTTCTGTTAGAAATAACTATTTTTACAACCAACTTTTTTAATTTAAAATTAATTATTTATTAAGAATTAAAAAATATTTCTGTTTTTTTAAATTACCCTTATTTTTAATAAATTCTTCAACCCTAAAACCAGATCTTACAAAAGAATTTTTTACAATTTCAAATTTATTTTCTGAAGTTGGATAAAATTGAATAATAACTATTCCATTTTCTGTTAGTTTCTCTAATAGATCTTTACCAAATTTTTTTATAATATTTTTAATTTCTATTTCTGGTTTATTAGAAATACACCATTGAAGAGCAGAAATAGATAATATCAAATCAAATTCCTTATTTTTTATTTCTTTAATTTTAGAAAGATCTTCAAATCCACCAAGATAACATAAAAATCCTTTTTTTTTGCATTGATTTAGCATTTCTATACTAGGGTCTATTCCTATTAATTTCTTAAAACCAGATTCTTTTAAATATTCTAAACTAAATCCAGTCCCACAACCGACATCTAATATTTCTATGTTTTGAGTGGTTACTTTTTTTTCAAAAAATAGATCCATACAATCTTTTGTTAAGATCATCTGAGTTTTTTTCATTCCTGAATTATTATCATATCTTTTTACTTCTTCTAGGGTATAAAAATCATTAGGATCTTTGTAAACATCTTCAGGAACTTCTTGTTTCATATTCTATCTTATTTTAAAAGTTGTTTTTTTTGATTTTTTAGATCTAATTAATGGTCTTTTAAATGCAGATTTGTATTTTGTATTAATTAATTTCTCAAATGCATCTTGAACAGATCTGGGTGGTTCTTTACAATCAAGATAAGATAATCTCCAATTTATTTTATTGGAGATTCTTGGCATTTGGGTTCCAAAATATATGGTGTTCCACATTTCTGGATTGTTTATTTCTTTAAATGGTATATTAAGTACTTTTGCGCCAACAATTGCAAGATTTGAATGAAAAAAATTAGTGTTTTTGTTATAACTTGGCGCAATTCCAAAAAATTCTTTATCTTTATATTTGTAATAACAAAATATTTGTGTTTGATTTGCTGTTCCTCCAAGACCTAAAACAATACAAATATTATCTTTTAAAATTATTTTATAGTTATCATAATTTTGGGAGTTATTTATTTTTTTCATTAATTATCAATTACTTAAAAATTTAAGAAAATTTAAATATAATAAATTTTATACCTTCTTTTTCAAATTGTTTTTTTATTTCACAATGTAATTCATCTTTTATTTCTAAAAACTTGGTCCAGTCTTTCTCTTTTACCCAATAATCAAAATACAGTTCAATTGTTTGAGTATTAAATTTATCAAAAATTACATATGAATCTTTGTCATTTATTTTTTTGTTATTATGTAATAAATTTTTAATAATTTCTTTTGCTTTTTCTATTTTTTCAAAAGAATTTTCATGTGATAATGATACATTTTCAATTACTCTTCTTGCTTTTCTTTTTGAAATATTTTCTACAATTCCTTGGGATAGTTTACTATTTGGAACAATGTAAACTGTTCCATCAAAGGATTCAATTTTTGAGGTTCTAATATTTATTTCTGTAATTCTTCCAATAATTTCTTCAGATTTAACAATATCTCCAACCTTAAACTGTTTTTCTGTAAAAATAATAATTCCTGAAAAAAAGTTTTCTAAAAGCTCTCTTGATGCAAAAGCAATTGCCACACCACCTATTCCAAGACCAGCAACAAGTCCAGTTACATCGTATCCAAAGTTTGAGATTATCAATAACATACCAATTAAGATAATAAAAACTTTTACTAATGTTCTAATAAGTGGCAATAAATGATCATATCTTTTTTGTTCTGTTGTGTCTTCAGTAAATCTAGACAAATATTTTTCTATTATAATTATTGCTGCTTTTCCTAAAAACCAAGCACCAAATGAAACATATAAAACAAATATTAATTTGTCTATTATATTTAATAGTTTTACATTAACATAAAGAACATTTAATGCACCTCTAATAATAGACACAAAAATTATTAATAAAATTGGTTCTGGTCTTCTTAAAATTCCAAAAATAACTTCATATTTTTTTATTTTTTCTTCCAATGGTTTAAATAAGGTATTAAACAACCAAGATAAGACCTTGATTCCAATTATTCCAAGAACAATATAGGTGAAGAAAAATAGATATTGATAAATTGTATTTCCAAAAATTACTTGTTGTAAAACCGACACCATAATTGATCTTTGTTTTTTAAAAAGTTATATATTTATTAATTGTTTTATATATAATATATCTATATATATCTATTTTTAAAATGTATTTTTATAATTAAAGAAAAATGAAAAACTATGGTAAAAACTCTTGA
Source organism: Candidatus Iainarchaeum sp. (assembly GCA_028693335.1). Taxonomy (GTDB): domain Archaea; phylum Iainarchaeota; class Iainarchaeia; order Iainarchaeales; family CSSED10-239; genus JAKQTP01. Next base: position 18,272 of record JAQUVR010000001.1, read on the forward strand.
TAAAAAAATAGTTGTTGAACTGAAAAATGCATATAAAATCTATTGTATGGGTTCTGTTTGTGTAAATGCTTTAAATGGAGTAGATCTAAAAATCACAAAAGGAGAGTTTGTGTCAATTATGGGACCAAGTGGTTCTGGAAAATCAACAATGATGCATATTATTGGTGCTTTAGATCTTGCTACTTCTGGAAAGGTGTATATAGATAACATTGATCTATCAACATTAAATGAAGATCAATTATCTATTATTAGAGGAAAAAAAATAGGATTTGTTTTTCAAGATTTTAATCTAATACCAACATTAACAGCTCTTGAAAATGTTATGCTTCCTATGCTTTTTCAAGAAGATAAGTTAGATGATAAACATAGAGAAAATCATTGTAAAGGTTTATTATCTTTAGTCGGGTTAGGTGATAGAGTACATCACAAACCATCAGAACTTTCTGGTGGTCAACAGCAAAGAGTGGCAATTGCAAGATCATTAGTAAATAGTCCAGAAATTGTTCTTGCTGATGAACCAACAGGAGCATTAGATTCTAAATCTAGTGAAGAGATTATGGATCTATTAGTTGATTTAAATAAAGAAGGAAAAACAGTCATTATTATTACTCATGATAAAAATGTTGCAAAATATACAAAAAGAAATATTGCTCTTAAAGATGGAAAAATTGTAGAAGATAAAACAAAAGAATAATTATGTTTAATATATTACCATTTGTCTTAAGAAATTTAAGACGAAGAAAACTAAGAAATTGGCTAACTATTGCTGGTATAATTGTAGGAGTATTTGCTATTGTATCTTTGATTTCTCTTTCAGAAGGTCTAAAAGAATCTATTGATAGAGAATTTAGTAATCTTGGAGCAAATAGAATATCTATAACCTCTAAATATGTTTCTTTTGGCGGCACTAGATCTCTTGATGGACTTAATGATGATGATATAAAAAATATCAAAAAAGTTGGAGATGTTTCTTTTGTTACTGGTTCTCTATCAGGATATCTTGAAACCAAATATTCTAATAAAGTAGTTATGGTTACTTTTACTTCTTATGATGTTTTATATTTTGAAGATATGTTCCAACAAAGTAATTTATCATTATTACAAGGAAACTTTTTTAGTTCTGAAAAATCTAAGGAAGTAATTGTTGGATATAATTACACAGATTCTAAAAAATCTAAAGATCAACTTTATGGAAAAACATTAGATCTTGGCAAGAAAATACAAATTAATGGTTCTGATTATACAGTTATTGGTATTTTAAAAAAAACTGGTGATGATAGAAAAGATAACGCCATGTATCTATCTAATGATAATCTAAAAGAAATTACTGGTGGACAAACATATGATACTATCTATGCAATTGTAAAAGATGGAAAAGATGTTGAAGGTACTGCAGAAAAGATTGAAACGAGATTAGAGAGATCAAGATCTAATAATGATATAACAATAACAACCCCAATTAGTGCAAATGAAAAAAGACAAGAAACATTAGGAGTAGTATCAATTGTTATTATTGGTATTGCGTGTATTTCTTTGTTGGTTGGTGGTATAGGTATACTAAACTCTATGTATACATCAGTTTACGAGCGAAAAAAAGAAATTGGGGTGTTGATGGCAATTGGTGCAAAAAGAAAAGATGTTCTAACAATATTTTTATTAGAGTCTGGAATTATTGGATTAATTGGTGGAACAATTGGATTAATCTTTGGTTTTTCGGTTGCACTTTTAGTTAGGTTTGTTGCAAACTATTTTGGTGTAACAATGGCTGTATCAACAAATCCATTAATAGCAGTAATTGCTATGGGATTTTCTTTTGGAATTGGTGTTCTTTCAGGAATGCTTCCTGCAATTAATGCATCAAGACAAGAGCCAGTAGAATCTTTGAGAGAGGAATAATTTTTATAAAAAAGAAAACATATAAAAAACAAAAAAACAAATAATATTTAATGGAGGAAATAATTATGAAATTTCAAAAAATTTTTTTACTATTTTTATTAAGCACAATGATGGTACCATTTATTTCTGGTGCTACAACTGATTTTGATATAATAAATCTATCAGCAAAAACATATAACTATAGCCCAGCACCAGTATCTCCTGGTCAAGAGTTTAGTGTCTGGATTCAGTTGACTAACAATAGTAATGTTGTTGCAAAAAATGTATCTTATATTCTAGAACCTAAATATCCTTTTACTTTATCTGATTTTAATAACAGTGAAGTGGTTGTTTCTAGTATAGCCCCATACCAAAGCACAATAATTAAATATACATTAAAAACTGATCTTCAAGCAATTGATGGAATATATGATTTAGAGTTTAAGTTTAAAAGAGAAGGAACAAACACCTATTCTATTGAAAAGTATAAAATAGATGTTGTTTCTGATAATGCTGTTTTAGAATTAATAAGAACAGAGGTTTCTGAAATATCTATTGGGTCAGATGGAACAATTGATCTCACAATTAAAAATCTTGGAACAAAGGATATTAAAAATATTTTTATGACTTTAAATGATTCTGAAGATGTTGTAAAAGTAATTAACCTTAAAACAATGTTTTTTGAAAATCTAAAAAGCGGTGGAGAGATTAAGGTTAGCTACAAAATAGTTGTTTCAAAACTTGCAAATAAAAAAAGTTATACCTTACCATTAGAAATAAAATATTCTGATTCTTCAAATGATTATTTAATTTCTAGAAATGTTGGTGTACTTTTAAATGATAATCCAAATATGGTAATAAATATCACATCAATTGGACAGATAAATAATAAAATCTTTACAAACAATAAAGAAAAAATTGATGTAGAAATCTATAATGTTGGAAATATTGATGCTGAGTCTGTTTATGTTGAACTAAACACAACAATTACAGATATTAATCCTAAATATTTCATTGGCTCTATTGAAAAAGATAATTATGACAATGTAACTTTAGAGTTTTTAACAAAGTCTGATTTAAAGAGTGGATCTTACCCAATTGAGGTTATTGTTAATTACAAAGATAGTTCTTTAAAAAAACAAACAATAAAAAAAGTCATGACCGTTGAAGTTATTGCTAAAAAATCTTCAAATTTTTCTTTAATGACAATTTTTAGTGGAATTATGTCTGTTGTTTTATTTGTTATTGGTCTTGCAGTTTTAATTTTGGTATTAAGATGGGCAAATAAGGCTTTATTAAAACCAGCATTTGGTGGTTTTTTTACATATATAAAAACAAAGTTTAAGAAAAAGAAAAAATAGTTTTTTTCTTCTTTTATTTTTTTAAAAAGAAAAAAGTGTAATTTAATGCATCAATCAAAATATAATCAATTATTTAAGTTGACCTTAAAAAGTATTTTAAGAAGAAAGTTAAGATCAATATTAACTGTTCTTTCTGTAATTATAGGTATAGCTTCAGTAATTGCATTAATATTATTAAGTGACGGACTATTAAATACAGTAAACGATCAATTCAATAAAATGGGTGGTAGAGTTATTTTAGTTCTTGCAGGTAATTTTCAAGGTAATCCTTTTGAATCTGGAAGAATTTCTAAAGAGAATATGTTAACTATCAAAGATTCAGAAAATATTGAAAAAATTACAGGTGTAAAAAATGTATATGCTATGAATTTTCTTAATGGGTTAGTAACTTACAAAAATGAAGATCAGTTTGCATATCTCGCGACATTACCAGTAGAAAAAATGGATGAGTCTTTTGAGTTTTTTGCAGTTTCTATTGCTGATGGTAAACCATTTAACAATAAAGAAGGAAATAATGCTATTATTGGAGATTATGTTGCAAAAAAAATGTTTAATAGAGAAATAAAGATTGGAAACAAGATAAAGATTAATGGCACCGATTTCAAAGTTATTGGTATTTTAGAAGTTATTGGTAATGAAAGTGATGATAGTACCATCTATATTACCAGAAAAGCTGGTGATGCCATTTTTGATTTTGGAAATTCTGTTAATTATGTGATGGTTGAAACAAAACCTGAAGCAAATAATAAAGATGTTGTTAAAAGAATTGATAGGGAATTAAAAAAAACAAGAAATGAAAATACTTATATGCTTATTAGTGCTGATGATTTTTTAGAATTAATTACAAGATTATTAACCCTAATAAAAGTTATTCTTGCAACAATTGCTGGAATATCTATTGTTGTTGGATCTCTTGGAATAGTTAATTCTGTTTATACTTCTGTTCTTGAAAGAACTAGAGAAATTGGTGTTTTAAAATCCATTGGTGCAAAAATAAATGACATAACTTTTATTTTTGTATTAGAATCTGTTTTGTTATCATTATTTGGTGGGATTATTGGTTTAGGGATTGGTATTGCCATAGCAAAGGCTGTTTCTGTTTATGCTGCTAGTGCTGGTTTTGCAATGTTTACTATAGTTGTTACAACAGAAATAGTTGTGTTTGCTCTTTTACTTTCAATAATTGTTGGTGTTATTGCTGGGTTATTTCCTGCAAGAGCTGCAGCAAAGTTAAATCCTGTTAATGCTCTTAGAGGATCTATGTGATTTATTTTCTATCTATTACAATATATGTAGAATTAAATCTTTCAATATGATCAAAAAAAACAGGGTAGGTTACTTCTCCAGAAATTTGTTTAATATTAAATTCTTTTTTTATTTCTTCTAATGGTTTTTTATAATATGAAGATAGCATTCTTAAAATCACAGCATCAATTTTTTTTAATCTAAGCAATAATTTTCTAGAATCATTCAACACATCATCAATTCTTTGTATCCTTTGTGGATCTGTTTCTTCTTTTCTTTTTTCTAACAGAACTCTTGAATGAAATCTTATAGAATCTGAATTTAATATTTCAAGATATGCTCTACCACCTGATTTTAGAGTAGTTGCAAGTAAAAAAGAGCTATATTCTGGATACTGTGTGTGAAAGCTTGTACTTTTTGTTGCCATTATTAATTTAAATTTTTTTTCAAATTTTTTAAAAAGTCTTAACTGTTGTGGATCTCTTAGATCTGTATGATCTAATGCAAATCCAAGAGAATAATCTTTTTTTATTTGTTTTTTTGCTTCTGGAGAAAGATTATTAGTTAGAGCAAATGTTTCTACATCTAGTTCTGGTCCACTTTTGGATTTAACATAATTTTTCAATAACTTAATTTCCTCTCCCATCCCTGGGCCAGCAATAAACACTTGTTCTTTAGGATTTTTTGAATTTATTAAAAAACTCATTGGTTCTAATTTTAGATCTAGCACATAAGTTTCAGCAAATCTTTCTGCATTACCTATGTAACCCCAAGTAGAATCCATTATTTTTCTATCTTCTACACCTATTCTTTCAACTGGTCTTTTTTTACCATATGTTTTTGGCTTAGGTTTATTTGTCATTTTTTTTATCGTTTTTTTTATTTTTGATCTAAATTAAATATAAGATAATAGATCAGAAACAATTTTTAAAAAGATTTATTTTTAAAGATTTCTTTATAGATATTATTTATATCTTTTTGTTTCTAAAGAGATCTAATTTATTTTGCCTCTATAGCTCAGTGGCTAGAGCAACAGTCTTGTAAACTGTAGGTCGTGGGTTCAAATCCCATTAGAGGCTTTTTCTAAAAGGGATATAGCTAAGTCACTTTTTTTGTACGCTTTTTATTTATATCTATTCTATTAAATATTTATGAATAAAGGATTTATTGAAATTATAGGGGTTATATTTGGAATAATTATTTTATTAATAGTATTAGATGGAATTACAAGTATTAGTTGTATTAATGAAAAAAATCAAATTCGAAATTTAACCAGTAATTTAGAAGAATGTAATAATAATTTAAATAATCTTAATAATGATTTAGAAAAATGTCTTTTTGATAAAGAAGAATTAAATCAAAAATTAAATACCTGTCAAAAAGATTTAGATGATTGTATTAATGATTTAGAAAAATGTAATCTTTTGATTTCTAAATTAATAGATGAAAATGAAGAATTAAAAGAAAAAATCCAAAATTTAAAAGTTGCTAATCCTAATCAAATAATAGCTCCTGCAATAGTAAGTAGTATTATTCCTATTTTATTTTTAATAATAATATTATTTTCAATATCTCCTAAAATACACATTTTTAAATTAGATATAAAAAAAACGATTTCATATATTTTTGAACATTGTTTGTTTCCATATTTTTATAAATCTAATTTAATTAATAAAATATTTACATTCATAAATATAGTTCTTATAATTATCATCATATTTTGTATCCAAATAATATCGTTATTAAAAAGTGCAGGACTATTAAGATTATTTTAATTTATTTTTCCAACTGATTATGTTATTCTAATTTACGAACAATATTAAACTAAAACATATCTTAACAATATAAACTATTTAATATCAAATTATTTTTTTTTATTAATTACTGTATTTAATAAATCAGTATTATAATTTTTTATTATGCTTCTATAATCTAAATTATACAATACATTATCTTTATATATTAAACAAACTTTATTATCAGAATAATCTTTTAAAACAATATTATTCTCGATAATATTTAATATAATATTTCTATTTCTATTTTGCGTTATTTTTGCATGACTATAACCATCTATGTATAACATATTTCGCCAGTGATCTAATAATTTAAAATGCTCTTTACTTTCTGCCCAAGATATGGGGATTATGTGATGTAATTCGAATCCAATTGTTCTTTTTATTTTATGCTTAGTAAAATATAATACTTTAGATCTAACAGATCTAGATAATTTTACATTAAAATCCAAATCTATTTTTTTGCCAGAAAGTATTAATTTTTCATCATTTAAAATATCAAAATAAATTGTTTGTTCTAACAAATAAAATATTTGCATAATTTTATTTTTCCAATTGTAGAAATCTCTTTGTTCTTTTTTATTACCAGAATAATTTGTTGGATTTAAATTGATTTTTAATTTATCAATTACTGCTTTTTGTATTGTTGGAGGCAACGATCTAAATTCAATAATTAAATTAATTGCTTCTTCTTTAGTTAAATTAAATTCATCTGGAACCCCAATTGCAGATATAAAAAACATATAATCATAACAAGTAATATAACTTATTTTATTAAAATTATATAAATCTTTGAATAAACTTAAAATTATATCTATTTGACCATGTAATAATTGATCTATTCCTTTAGAAAATATAAAATATTTATCTATTATCGATTTTTTTGACAAAAATTTTAATCCTTGATCACTAAGAGAGACATATTTTATTAATTCTTTTTTATACGGGTTTGTTGGTTCTTTATTTTTGTTAAATCTAATTATAAACCCCATTCGGTGTAAATCTACAAATAAATTTTTTCTCATTGCATCTTGAGTTCCTATACCTGTTTCTTTTTTTACAGCATTACAAAATTCAGAATAAATAAATTCATCAGAATTATTTTCTTTGCGTTTAGAAATATCTGTTGTTCTTATAGTCATCAAATTTTGATTTGGAGCAAAATCATTTAATAATTCTAATAATTTAATTATTTGAGCAAATGTAAATCTATTGTGTTCTGAAGATATTTGTCCTCTATAATTTTTACTTTTTATTCTAAGTTCTAAATATTCTAAAGATTTATTTCCAGGATACATATTTTTTAAATTCATATCTGTCGTTTTTTTATTTTAATTTATTATTTGCTAATAAAATATATTGTTTATTATTATCACAACCAATAAAATTGCGTTTAAGTTTTTTTGCAGCAATAGCTGTTGTTCCAGATCCTAAAAAACAATCTAAAACTAAGTCACCTTTATTACTGCTTGCTAAAACAATCCTTTCAATTAAGTCTAGTGGTTTTGGAGTTATGTGTTCCAATTTTTGAGTTTTACCATTTATTTTATTTTTGTGTCTTTCACTAGAATAATGCCAAATTTCCCCACACAATTTCCCATTAGGATTTGGATACCATCTTTTCCCATTTTTTATTATTCCTTTTTCCATTGCATGTTCAATACGATCAGTAGATTCATAAGGAACTCTTATATCATTATAATTAAAAACATATTTTTTTGATTTAGTAAAAAATAAAATTGTTTCTTGACCATTTGTATATTTTTTTGTTGCACTAGTAAACCCATCTCGCTTATCCCAAACAATCCAATTTTGAAAACACATTCCCTTTTCAACTAAATATTGTAATATATATGCTGAA
>JAQUVR010000049.1 GCA_028693335.1 Candidatus Iainarchaeum sp.
GATCAGTTATTAACTGAACAGAAAATCTTGAAGATGGGGCACAAACTAAAGATAAAGAACTAACAGATCCATTTGTTAAATTTAAAGTATTATCTAAATAAAACTTTTTTTCTAAAAAAACATAATTAGAATCAAGACTATGTAAGCTATAGCCAACAACATTAATATCTTTATCAGAAGAGTTTTTTAAAATAAGGTTATTATTAGTTGGTGTTTGTGTAAAAGAATTTACAGAAATAAAAGCTTTAAGATCTAAATCCTCAGTAAAAGAATTAATATTTGTTTTTGTTAAGGCTGACTGAGTTAGATCTTTTCCCCAAATTAATATTACACTGATCAATATCACACTTACAACTATTAATAAGATTGTTGCGATCAATGGGGAGATGGATCTTTTAGATAACATAACTAAGAAATATTAAAGAAATAAAAGTTTATAATGTTATTCTAATTAAACAATAAAAAAAATTAAACTTTCATTTTAGAAAATAATTTAGATCCAATTATTAACATAATTATGGTTAAAATAAGAAGTATTAATAAGTTCAAAAAAACAAAATTTGTAGACCCTGATAATAAAGATCTAATACTACTTACCCCATAACTTAATGGATTGATCTTTGCAATAAGCTGTATTAATCTTGGAGCTGTGTCTATTGGAAATAATGCGCCTGATAAAAAAAAGATAGGCATTATTAAAAAATTCATAATTAATTGAAAACCTTGCATATCATCTAAAAGAGATGCTATTGCTGTTCCAAGTGCAGCAAAGAATAATGCTATTAATAACATAAATAAAAAAACTAATGGAAGATTAATAAGAGATATAATCTTAAAACCAAAAAGTAAAGACAATAATAAAAAAATAATCCCTTGACAAAATGCAACTGTTGCGCCACCAAGAGTTCTACCAATCATTATCTCTAATCTAGATACTGGTGCAACAAGTGTTTCTTTTAAAAAACCAAATTGTCTATCCCAAATAATTTCTATTCCAGACATAACTGAAGTAAATAATATTGACATACAAATTATTCCAGGAACTAAAAATTGAAAATAATCTCCTTGTCCAGCAAGAGTATAAATAGATCCAAAACCAAAACCGAATGCTAATAAAAACAACAAAGGCATAGAAAGTGTTCCAATCAATCTAGATTTTGATCTGTAAAATCTTTTTATTTGTCTTAACCATAAAACACTTATTGTATTTATAATTGATCCCTCTTATCTGTGCATTATTTTTTTTCTTAGTCTTAGATTATCTAATGAACTTACTTCTTGATCTCTTATATTGTATCCAGTTATTTTTAAAAAAGCATCTTCAAGATTTTTAGTTTTTGTTCTCTTGATTAGTTCTTTACTTGTTCCAACATCAATAATTTTACCTTTATCAATAACAGCAATATTTGTGGCATATTTTTGTGCTTCGTCCATGTAGTGTGTTGTAAAGAATATGGTAGTACCTTCTTTTCTATTAATCTCTTTAATATACTCCCAAATATGTGTTCTAGTTTGTGGATCTAGACCAACAGTTGGTTCATCTAGAAATAAAACTTTAGGGTAATGTAAAAGACCTCTTGCAATTTCCAATCTTCTTTTCATGCCACCAGAAAAATTTTTCACTAAATCGTTTTTCCGATCCCAAAGTTCAACAACCTTTAATATATGTTCAATTCTTTTTTTTCTTTCTGTTTTTGGAATTTTATAAAAAACACAATGCATATCTAAATTTTCATAAGCAGTTAGCTCATCATCTAAAGAAGGATCTTGAAAAACAATTCCAAAACTTTTTCTAATATCGTCTGGTGATTTTAATGGATCAAATCCATTTATTGTTATTTTGCCAGAATCTGAATTTAAAATAGTAGTTAATATCTTTATTGTAGTTGATTTTCCAGCACCATTTGGACCCAAAAACCCAAATATTTCTTTTTGTTTTACATTAAATGTTACATTTTTTAAAACTTTTAATTTACCATAAGTTTTATTTAAATTTTTTACAATAATAATATTTTCACTCATAATTAATACCAAAATTTAAAAATTTTAAAAAAGAAAAAGAAAATTTATAATTCATCTTCTGCATAAACAAAATTCAGATCAACCTTTTCATATGCAAACAATTCTTTATCATCAAAAAATCTTGCAATTTCTAGATCTGCAGCAACTAATGAATCTGATGCATGTATTATATTACATTGTTGACTTAGAGAATAATCTCCTCTAATTGTTCCGGTTTGTGCTTCATAACCTCTTGTTACTCCTGCAAGTTGTCTTACAACAGTTACAACATTATTTCCTTCAAGAACACAAACAATTGAAGGAGCGCTTTTCATAAATTTTTTTATTCTTGAAAAGAATGGTCTATCTTTTAAATGAGAATAATGTTCATCTAATACTTGATCATTTAAATAAACCATCTTCATTCCAACTATCTTAAATCCTTTTCTTTCAAACCTATGAAGTATTTCTCCAACAAGTCCTCTATTAAGGGTATCTGGTTTAAAAATTATTAATGTTCTTTCCATATTCATTACCTTTATTTTTCTTTTTCCTCTAACTCTTTTAATTTACGCTCACAACAAGTTGAACAACCAACATTTGCATAACACGGAGTATAAACTCCATTTCCACAAGGACAAGTAAGTAATCTATCTTTTTCTGGAATTGGTTCTGATTGATTATCTACATTCTTAAAAATATTTGTGGCATTTCCTTTAATTACAAAATTAGTTAAAAATCCCAGTAAAATACCAATAATTAAAAACACAATAATTAACAAAATCATTTTTTTATCCATTTATTTTCACCAATTTATTCTTTTTCTAAAATATAAATATATCTGTTTATTCTTGATCCACTTGGTGTTGAGTAAGGTATTGGATTAATCAGATCTAACTCAGGATTTATTTTACTAACATCATAAACCCTAAATCCATTTTCTAAATATGATCTTTGTGAAATTCTTATTGTTTGATTATCAAAGGTTTTAAACTCTGGTAAAATACAAACAATTTTTGCATGTTTATTTAAATTACTATATAAATTTTTAAAAACATCAAAATAAACTTCATTTAATTCTTTAACAATCTTTAAAGATTTTTCTTTACTTGGAATTTTTTTAAGAAATGGACCCATATATGGTTCAAATACACAATTATCTGCTCTAAATTTTACTTTTCCAGAACTTCCTTGTAATACTTTGAATGTAGAATTTTTTATTTTAAATTCTTTTATTGCCCATTCAATATTTTTCTTACTGCAATAGATCATATCATGATCTACATCTACACCAATAACATCATAATCTTTAATTAATCCTTCAATTAAAAAAGTTCCTGTACCACAAAAAGGATCTGCAATCACAGATTTTTTTGGAGCACCTAAAAGATTTATCATAATTCCTGCTATTCTAAAAGAAGTATTATATTTTTCCTTAATCTTTGGTCTTTTTGTATCCTTAAATTTATTTATTTTTGGATTAAAACAACTAACAGTTATTCCAAAATAATAAATATCATTTACAAAAATTGCAAAAAACTCAAAACCTGTTTGATCAATTTTCCAAGAATAAAAATTATCTGGGTTTGTTATATAATTTTTTTCTGATCTCTTTTTTGAATGACTTACTGGTTTTTTATAGATTGCTTTTATTCTTTCTTCTTTGAATTTTTGTTTAAGTAATAATTCTATATCAGATCTTGTGTCTTTATCAACATCTATTGTTGAAATTGTGTAGTTTAATTTTTTATCATAATCTACATCAAATTTATTTAGTATCTCAGAATCTACTTGTTTAGAAGAATAATAGATCTTTACTATTCTAGTAACCCCAGATAAATCTTTTTGTATTTTTAAAAAACTTATTTTTTCTGGGTGTTTTATATCTAGAATAAGAAATTTATCAGTATTTATAAAAACAGAATATGCAATATTATTTGCTAAAAAATATGTAGCAATTTCTAATTTTGATAGCTTTGTGTCTCTTCCAAGTAAAAATAAATATTGCATAGTTTATCCAAAATTTTAAAAAAGAAAAGAAAAAAATTATTTTTTCTTTGCAGGAGCTGCACCTTTTGCTGGGGCTGCACCTTTTGCAGGAGCTGCACCTTTTGCAGGGGCTGCACCTTTTGCTGGTGCTGCACCCTTTGCTGGGGCTGCACCTTTTGCAGGAGCTGCACCCTTTGCAGGAGCTGCACCTTTTGCTGGAGCTGCTGCGGCTGCTGCTGTTGCTGCTTCTGCGTCTGCAGCTTCTTTCATCATTAATCTTCTTCTCTTCTTTACTGTTCCAACGCTTTTTAATGTGTCGTGATTCTTTTCAATAATAACTTTCATTTGACAAGGAAATTTAGAATTATTTTTTTCTAAAAGTTCTTTTACAAATTTAGTATATTGTTCATCAACTAAAACACTGAAAATCTTTTGACCAGCTCTAACTCTTGAAGCTCTGCCAACAACTTTTCCAAAAGGACATTGACTCATTCCTTGTTGAATACGGTCTGCGTGTGCCCCTTGTGCTTGTTTATTTTCTCTTAAGAAAAATTGAGGATATACTCTAATTTTCATATAGAAATTCATATTTGTTAATTTCTTTGTTAATTGTCTTGTTATTCCTTGTCTTGTTGCTTCTAGAGCATTATCTCTAATTTGGACTTTTTCTTTTGTTGCATAATGTACAACATGAGTGTATGGTTTATTTCCATTACCCATATGAAACTGTCTTATTTTTAATCCTGGTACACCACCAACAAAGTTCTTTCTATGAACTCTTTTTGCTGGTCTTGCATATGCTCTCTTGTTAACATTTTTACAATAACAATGTCCTGGTCTTAATCCCATGTTAATTTTCACCTATAATTGTTTTTTATATGACTTTTTAGATTAATTAAAAAGGTCTAATTTTACTAAAAATTAGTTTATTAGTAATATATATTTAATATATAGAAAGATATATAAATGAAATTATAAAGTCTAAAAATAGATCTTTTTTTTAACTTAAAAAAAAGCTTTAAAACATTAAATAAAAAATAATAAAAAAAGCAAATTTTTCTTTTGGGGAAGAAAAAACTAAAATTGTTTTTGGTGGGATAAGGAGGAAAAGAACAGGGATCTGTCCTAATAAACATCATCAACAGTATGTTCTTTTTTCTCCCTCTTTTTTGCCTTTTTTTACCTTGTGTTTTGTGGAATCTAGGTAATAGATTACTGTTATATTTATAGTTATAAAAGCTTTATATATGATTACCCACTAAAAAACCAAACCAAAAGCAATTTTTTGCTTATAAAAGCAAATAAACATAACTTTTGGGGCTTTGTTTATGGGGGTTTTGGGGTTTTTTGTAATAGGTTAACTGTGTTGAGTTAATTTAAGAGTGCCAAATTATTGCAGATCTTTAAATACTTTTAATCTATCAAATATTTATTATATATATAAAAATTTATA
>JAQUVR010000050.1 GCA_028693335.1 Candidatus Iainarchaeum sp.
TTTCAAAAGACTCAATTGTTCTTGCAGCTGATATGCAAGCAACTATGGGGAATTTACAATCTAATAATGATATGACCAAATTATATAAAATTAATGATCATTTAGCAGTAACTATTTCTGGATCTGTAGGAGATGCATTAGTTTTAGTTAGATTTTTAAAAGTTCAAGCAAGTCTTTACGAGTTAGAACATAAGACGCCGATGAATACAAAAGCATGTGCAACATTATTATCAAATGTTTTAAATGCTAATAGATATTATCCTTATTATACACAATTTATATTAGCTGGATCTGTTGGTGGATTGTCAATCTATAATATTGATATTGCTGGCGGAGTTGTTCAAGAAAAAGAGTTTTCATTTTCTGGATCTGGTTCAGAACTTGCATTAAGTGTTTTAGATAATAAATATAAAACAGATCTGTCAACAAACGATGCAATTAAACTAGCAAAAGAAGCTATTTTAGCTGCAAAAAAAAGAGATGTTTATACTGGCGGTCAAGGTATAAAGTTATTTGTTATTACTAAAGATAAAATTGAAGAATTGCCTATTGCTAAATACAATTAATTTATCTTTTTTTATTTATAAATCTACAAAATCCAAATTTTAATTAAATAAAAAAGTATTATTTAACGAATTTTAAATGTGAAAAATAAAATGGAAAAGTTCAAAGAAATTAAAGAATATATAGAAAAAACATTACAAGAAAAAAAAATAAATGTATCAAAAGTAGAAGCAGAAGGTCCTGAAATTGCTATTTACACTGATAAGCCAATAATTTTTTTTGATGATAAGAATCTTATTGGAGAACTTGCTGAAAAGTTAAAGAAAAGAATAAATATCAGATCTGAAAAAAATATTTTATTAGATCCATCTCTTGCATTAAATAAAATAAAACAAATTATTCCTGAAGATGCAGATATAAAAAGTATATTCTTTGACACAACTTTTAGTGAGGTTGTAATTGAGGCGATAAAACCTGGGGTGGTTATAGGAAAACAAGGGTTGGTTTCTAAAGAAATAATAAAAGAAACAGGCTGGATTCCAAAAATAATTAGAGCACCAACAGAAAATTCAGAAATTCTTAAAAAAATAAGATTGATTTTATTAAAAAATAGTGCAGATAGAAAAGCACTTTTAAAAGATGTGGCTGCAAAAATATATAGTCCACCAGTAAGTAATAATGATTGGATAAGAGTTACTGCTCTTGGTGGTTTTAGAGAAGTTGGTAGAAGCTGTGTTTTATTAGAAACACCAGACACAAAAATATTATTAGATTGTGGATTAAATACTGCTGAAAAAAATGATGAAGTTCCATTTTTTGATGTTATTAGATTTCCAATAAATGAACTTGATGCGGTAATTATTTCTCATGCGCATGTAGATCATAGTGGCTTTCTACCATATTTATTTAAAGCAGGGTATACTGGGCCAGTTTATTGTACTGAGCCTACAAGAGATTTAATGGCTTTATTACAATTTGATATAATTGATGTAAATATAAAGAGTGGAAGAGAACCATTATATTCAGAAGAACATGTAAAAGAATGTTTAAAACACACAATAACTAGAAACTACAGGGAAGTAACAGATATTGCCCCCGGAATAAGAATGACATTTCATGATGCAGCACATATATTAGGATCAGCATCTGTTCACTTGCACATAGGCGAAGGTAAACAAAATTTAGTTTACTCTGGTGATTTTAAGTTTGGGTTTACTAGATTATTTAACAACATGGACATTAATTATCCAAGATTAGAATCAATGATTATGGAAAGCACATACGCTGGAAAAGATATAAATTATTCTAGAATGAAATCAGAGACAAATTTAATTGATGTGATTAATGAAACTGTTGAGAAAGGGGGGACAACATTAATACCTGTTTTCTCTGTTGGAAGAGCGCAAGAAGTTATGATAATTTTAGAAGAATATTTTAAATTAGGTAAACTAAAAACAGACAAAGTATTTGTAGATGGCATGACTAGACAAGCATCTGCAATACACACAGTTTATCCAGAATATATGAAAAAAAATATTAAAACTAGAGTGTTACAAAATAATTCTCCATTTTTATCTCCATTATTTACAACAGTAGATGATGCTAATAGAGATGATGTTTTAAACACCCCTGGAGCAGTTATACTTGCATCTTCTGGTATGCTTACTGGTGGTGCATCTTTAAGATATTTTTATCAAATCGCTGATAATCCAAATAATTCATTAATTTTTGTAGGGTATCAAGGAAGAAACACTTTTGGTTATAAAGTTCAAAAAGGATTAAAATCTTTGCCTATTACTATAGAAGACGGAAAAACAAAAAATTTAGATATTAATTTAAGAATTGAAACTGTTGATGCCTTTAGTGGTCACTCATATAGAGCTGAATTATTGCATTTCTTAAATAATGTCGCTCCAAAACCAAAGATGCTTTTATTAAATCATGGAGACTCTTGCCAAGAATTTTCTAAATTTGTATCCAAAAGATATAATTTAAATGCAACTGCTATTCAGGATTTAGAAAGCATAAGATTGAGATGAACAGAATATTAATTACTGGCGTTCCAGGAGTTGGAAAAAGTGAAATTTCAAAAGAAATCTCACTAATTCTTGGACACAAACTAATTAATGACAAAAATTACTCAGTTAAGAACAAACTAGGTCACTATGATTTGGTTTTAGGTCAGAAAGAATATTTTGTTGACATTTCTAAATTAAACAAATCTGTTTTAGAATTTTTTAAACAATCAAAAAAAGATCTTCTTTTTGAAGGGCATTTATGGTGTGAATTGTCAAAGACTAATTTAAAAAGGTTTGATGTTATTATTATATTAGTTTTAGACAAGAAAATTCTTGAATCTCGTTTAAAAAAAAGAAATTATCCAGAGTTGAAAATTCAAGATAATTTGTTTTCTCAAGAATTTAATTATATTGAAAATTTATTTATTAAAAAAAATGTTTGCTATAAAAAAATAAAAATAACAAGCAATCTAAAAAAAAATGTTAATAAAATAAAATCGGTGTTAAAAAATGGCAAGAGCATTAGTAACAGCACAAGTTCAAAGTGTAAAAGAAATAAATAAAAAAGCAGAAATAAAAAAATGGAATAGAAAAATCACAACCATTGTTTTAGTTGTTCTTATTTTAAGCATTTGTGCAATTTTTGTTTATAATTTCTTTCAAGGAAAAAACTTTCAAAGAATAAAATATGATTTTTCTGAATCTGAACTGGGTGTGACTTTCTATTCTAATGAATTTTCTATTGCCGATTCATTAAATATCATAAAACAAGATAAAAACATAACATTGGTTTTTACAATAGATGAAAAAGATATAAATAATTTGTCTGACTTTTCTGAAAGCATTTCTCTTTTCATGTATTTATTTTCAGCAAATGATAAAAAAGTCACTCAAATTGTAAATGTTTCTAATAAAAATTCAATTTTATATTGCTCTACCAATTATGGAGACATTTATTCTAATGAAGATATTTCTGCACAAGAGTGTTTGTCATTAATCAACTCAGCAGATACATTAATTGTTTTAAAATATCCGCAATCAACCTTAAACGAATCTGCAATATATTTAAATGCAAGTGAAAAGAATGTTTTAATTACTCCAAAGTCTTTAGAAGATCTTTCAATTTCAACATATTTGTTATTAAAGTCCATGTATCCAAATATGGAAAAAACATTAGAAAGTATTTATAAAATAAGAGAAAGTTTAACTGATGAAACTAGTTTAATTAAATCAATAGATCAAAATGTTGCTGATCAGATTGATCAAAACACAGTAACTGATTCTAATTTAGAATAATTTTTATTGTTTTATTTGATCTATTTCTAATTTTTTATTAATATCAAATAATAAATCAACTTCTGTTGGAGATAATAATGGTTTATCAAATCTTATATAGTCATCATATGTTAATCTTGGGCAGCCAGTGTTAATATAACAATCAAAACCCATGCCAATAAAATAGCTTTCATAAATATAATCAGATATTAATATTTCTGCAGATTTTCCGTGTTTAATTAATTTTTTTGCAATCTCTTTTGCTAGTTTTAATCTTTTTTGTCCATATTTTGTGGAAACTAATATTGCAAAATTTTGTGAGTTTTGTAATAATGCCCTAGACACTACTCCATATCTTCTTTTAATAAATGCTAATGATATGGCAATTTCTTTATAATCTCTATTTAATGGACTTATAGTATATATTTTTTGTTCAAAGAAAACATACGCTATATTGTTTGCATGAAAAACACCGTCTCCAATAAAAAAGATTGGTGCATCTTTATCTGTTACTGTTGAACAATCACAACCAAGTATCATTCCTTTTTCTACTCTGTCTGTTTTTCTACATTCTGTTACTGTTAGTTTATTTTTTATTAGTTCTTTTCTTATTGGTTCCAGATTTTTTAAGTATTGAATGGTTGTAAGTATTGTTACTTTTTTGTAATTATTTGTTTTTGAAATTTCTAATATTTTTTTAACTATAAAATCTATGTCTTCTTTTTCTAAATAATAATCAATAGGTACAAAAATACTTTTTACACTAAATTTTTTCTTAATTGGGTAATGTCCAAAATGAATAAGGGTTTTAAATTTTAATTGTTTTGCAAGATCATCTTTAATATCGCAAGCACCATAACAAGGATCAATAAACAATACAGGATCAAAATCTTTTAATATTTTTAAAATATCTTTACCAAATGGCTTTAATCCTTCAGGTAGTTGTATAGCTATTGGCGCGTCTTTTTTACTTATTTTTTTTTTAAGGTCTATTGTTTGTTTAATAACTATATCTTTTAATATCATTTTTGATCTTTATTTAAGTAATTATATTTAAAGGTTAACCATTATTATTAAAAAATAATCCTTCATATTTTTTTACTTATATTTTTAATGCTTCTGCTCTTTATATTTATTATAATTAAAATAAATGATTTTTATGAGTTCAATTGGATTAGATAAAACAAAGGTAAGTGTATATAATGATACCAGATCAAAGATACTTGATCTAATAAAACCAAGTAATTCTCAAATTAATAAAGAAAAAGACTTTGTAGACGCAATCTTAAAAAAAATAAAAGATTATCCTGGTTCTCATATTGATTCATTGGTTGCTGGATCTTTTGCAAGGGACACAAATTTAAAAGATTCAAAAGATTTTGATATATTTGTTTTATACCCACCAGAAACAAAAAAAGAGGACTTTGTAAAAGAAGGACTAGATATTGGCAGATTTGTTTTTAAAGGCCATTTTTCAGAAAAAGTGTACTCTCAACACCCATATTTAAGAGGAGTTATTGATGGTTATAAATTAGAAATTATTCCAGCATATA
>JAQUVR010000051.1 GCA_028693335.1 Candidatus Iainarchaeum sp.
AAGTAGGACTGAATAATTACAAAGGCATTTTAACACCACAGGTGATAATTGAAGATTATCAGGTAATATAAAGGGGAATAGATATGAGTTATATAATAGATTTATACACCCAAGGCAATTCTGCGTTAAAAATTTCTAAACAAGAAAATATTCCTGTTCATCAAATATACAAAATATTGGAAAAAAACAATATTCCAAGAAGAAGCAATCGAATAAATAATAAAAAATATAGTTGCAATGAAGATTATTTTGAGAATATAAATACGTCAGAAAAAGCATATTGGTTAGGTTTTTTATACGCTGATGGCTTTGTTTCAAAAAATGAAAAATTTTATAATAGAGGATCGTTAGGAATATCTTTGGCAATAGAAGACAAAGAACATTTAGAAACATTAAATAAAGATTTAAATTCAAATTATCCTATAAACATATATAGTGTAGTTAATGGTTATAAAATTGGTATTCAATATGCAAGAATAATTATTAAAAGTGAAAAAATATTTAATGATTTGATTGATAAGGGTTTAATTGAAAGAAAATCAGAGATTAAAAAACGTCCAAAAAAAATACCAGAAGAATTAATTAAATATTTTATACTTGGATATTTTGATGGGAATGGTTGTATTTCAATACATAGAAGAAAAAATAATGATAAGTTGGATTTTAAATTTAGAATTACAAGTACAGATGATGTATTATATTTTATTACAGATTATTTATATAACAATAAATTAATATACAATAAAAGAAAATTAGACAAACGACACATATACGATATTGTCTCTAATTTAGAATACGGAGGGAATAGGCAAGTATATAAAATTATGCACCATCTGTATCAAAATACACCCAGATTTTTAAAAAGAAAACATGAAAGATATTTAATATTAAAAAATCAACTTATGAAAGAAGGGAAAATATGATTAATTTACATGTTCATGATGCAAAAGGTTCATTATTGGATTCTATTGCAACAGTTGATAAAATAGTTGAATTTGCAAAAAAAAATAATCAAACTGCGATAGCATTAACCAATCATGGAATTATGACTTCATTTGTTGATTTTGTGAAAGAATGTAATAAAAATGATATTAAGCCTATCATTGGATGTGAAATTTATGAAACTGATGACATGCATGAGAAGCAAGACACTAGAGATTATCAACAACCAAGATATCATTTAATATTATTGGCAAAAAATAAGATTGGTTTGCAAAACTTATTTAAAATAGTATCTATTTCCAATACAGAAGGTTTTTATAAAAAACCAAGAGCATCCTTAGATTGGATTGAAAAAAATAATTGTGGGAAAGGAATTATATGTTTAACTGCTTGTCAAGCAGGTAGATTAAGTAAGTATTTAATTAATGATAAAGAATTAGAAGCAATACAATTTGTTAAACAATTGCAATCTATATTTGATTATGTGTCATGTGAGATACAATCCCATAAAACGATTGATCAGCACAATGCAAATAAAAAAATATATGAATTTTCACAAAAATATAATTTGCCTTATGTTATTACCACTGATGCTCATATGATAAATAAAAACGAAATTGACACTCATGCAATTTTTGTTGAAATCGGAGAAGGAAGAGAAGTAGGAGAGAGTTATGTTGATTGTTATTTACAAACAGATTCAGATGTTTACAATATTTTAGAAAAACAATTTTCAAAAGAAATTATAAAAGAGGGTATTAATGAAACTATTTTAATTTCAAATATGATTGAAAATATTGATATTGGTTTAAATAATGGTGTTATAATGCCTAAAATACCTGTGCAAGAAGGATTTAATTCAAATAAAGAATATTTGAGACATTTAGTTTTCAAAGATTTTGAAAAAAAGTTTTCTCATTTATTAGCAGAAGATCAACAAATAAGAAAAGATAGACTTGAAATGGAATTGCCTATTTTATATGAGTTAAATTATACAGATTATTTTATTATGTTATATATGTTGGTAGAAGAAGCAAAAAAGAGGGATATCCCAATAGGGTATTCTAGAGGTTCAGGAGCAAATTGTTTATGTCTTTATATGTTAGGTGTAACTCAAATAGACAGCATTAGATGGGACTTAGATTTTTCAAGATTTGCTAATTTGGGTAGAAAATCAATTGCTGATTTTGATTTTGATATTTCCAAAAATAGACGAAAAGAATTTATTGAAATATCGGAAGAACTTTTTGGGAAAGAGAATGTTGCACCAATTGCTACATTTAATACTTTAAGTACAAAAGTAGCAATAAGAGACGTTGGTAAAGTATTAGATGAAAAATCAGAAGAGTATAAAGGTAAGATACCTTATAAATTACGTGATGAAGTGGCAAAGATGATACCTACTATTAATACTATAAATGATTTAGGTGAGGAAGAAGAAAAAGAAGTATTATTAAGAGATGTGTTGTTTAAAAACGAAAGATTAAAAGAAATATATGAGCAATATCCCTTGTGGTTTAAGTATGTTATGGAATTAGAAGGTTTGCCTAAAAGTATGGGTAGACATGCAGCAGGAACTATAATAACTCCCAATCCAGTTGTTAAATATTGTCCTATTTGTTATGATTCTGAAGATAATATTATGATTCAATTAGAAATGCATTCAGCAATGGATGATTTAGGTTTAACTAAAATGGATTATCTTGGACTTGAAACAGTAGACATTGTAGATGACACATTAAGAATGGCAGGATTAACTTGGGATGATGTAAATATAGATCACTTAAATCTTGAGGATTCAGAAGTATATGAAAAAGTTTATAAAAGTGGCAATACCATTGGAATATTTCAAATGGAATCTGCTGAGGCAAGAAGAATGTGTATAGAAGCAGAAGTTGATAATGTAGAAGATATAATAGTCATTAATGCAGCAAACCGACCAGGAACAAAAGACAATTTCCCTGATTATTGTAAAAACAAAAAATATCCCAATGAAATTGAAGTGTTGCATGAGGATTTGAAGAAAATATTTAATAAAACTCAATATGTTTTACTTTATCAGGAGCAAGCATTACAGTTATTTAGATACGCTGGTTTTCCTGAAGAAGAGGTAGATTCTGCGAGAAGAGCAATTGGGAAAAAATTGAAAGATGAAATGGAAAAATTAGAGATTAAGTTTAAAGAGGGATTGTTAAACAAAAATTGGAATGAAGATCAGATTAATGAAATATGGGGACTAATGCTTAAGCAAGCCGATTATTCGTTTAATCGAGGGCATAAAATTGTGTGCCACAATATGGTGACATATTGTTAAAAACTTCCGAAACTGCTGGAAACCCCTTAGAGCCTTATAAACTACAACGTAATCAGTAATGATAAGCGTGAATGTTTGAAAATTATAAGGATTGGGCAATCAGCATGGAAATTATCGTGTATATAGATTAATAATTAGGAGGTATATAATTACAAATAAAAAATATTCAAACGAAATAGAAAGACAAATAGTTGATGAATATCTTAACGGAGCAAGCACAAAATATTTGAAAGACAAATATAATTTTAAAACGAATAAGTCAATTATAGATAAAGTTAAAAAGTATGGTGAAAATCCAAGGACTCAAAGAGAAGAATTGATGTTAAATAAAACATATGAGGAATTTTCAATGTCTATAATTGATAGTTGGTTTAAAGCATATTATTTAGGGTTAATAATTGCAGATGGTTATATTGTTAATAACGTAGTCGGCATTGATATGGTAGACGAAGATGTTATACAATTTATATCAAATATTATTGATAAACCATATAATATAATAAAAAGAAAACCACCGAGACAAAATAAATATAGAATTACCCTAAATAGTCCACGTTTAATTGATGAATTTAAACGGTTAAATATTGGAGAAAGAAAATCAAAAACATTAGGTGCAATAAACCTATATGATATTGAATATAAATATTTTCCTTATATAATACGTGGATTGATTGATGGAGACGGATGGATTAGAAAAGATGGCAAAGAATTTTTTATATGTAGCGCTTCGTTAGAATTCATAAAATGGTTAAAAAACAAAATGGAAGAAAAAATATATATGCAAGATTTAAATATTGTTCAACAAGATGAAATTAATAAAACCACAATGTATCAATTAAGATCATCTTTAAAAAGAAACATTAATATATTAAAAGTCTTGGTATATGACCAACCTTATGGAATGCAAAGAAAATATAATCTTATACACGATAAACCTTCAGAGACTATAATGGAAGATACTTTATATTAAAGTATATGGGATAGTCCAGACCACAACATATTTATATAATATGGCTTGGGAAACCAAGTGTGGTAAGGCCGTAGCATATGGTTTGCTTAGTTATCTTACAGCATATTTAAAAACGCATTATCCTTTAGAATTTATGACAGCATGTTTAACCGCCAAGAGTGATAATATGTCAAAATTAAGTATCTTTATTAATGAATGTCACAGGTTAAATATTCAAGTTGCACCACCAAACATTAATTTATCAGAACGAAATTTTACTGCAATAAAAAATAAAAATAAAATATTATTTGGATTATATGCAATTAAAGGCGTAGGAGATGCAGTAGTAGATACAATCATAGAAAATAGAAGATATGAAGGGTTTGATGACTTTTTATCTAAAACAAAGGAATCTGGAAAGATAACCAAAGGAACAATTATCAAGTTGGCAAAAAGTGGTTGTTTTCCAACAAAAAATAAAAGAAATTTTTTGCTTAGATATGCAAATAAATTATTTGAAAATGATTATAAAAATGAAATTTTTGAAGAAAGAAAAACTTTTAAATCAGTTAAGGAATTAAAAGAAGTATGGGGAATTGATACTGATACAATCAAAAATAAGCAAGAGAGACTTAAATTATTCAATCAAAAAAGAAAAGAAAAATTTGACAATGAAGAAGTAGATAGAACATTCAAAAAAGAAGATGCCCGACAAAAATATATTAAAGAATTTTCGTCAAAATATTTACAAGAAGAATTTATGTGGGAGTTTGAAACTTTATCAATGTTTATTACATATGACCCATTAAAAGAAGCATATAAATATGTTACTCCTTGGGACGAAGTAGACGGTGGAGAAAAAGCAGTTGCTATCTGTGTAGTTGTAGACATTAAAAGAAAAAAAGATAAAAACAACAATGCTTTTGCCTATTTAGACTTATATACTCCTTATGGGATAATTGAAGCTACTTGTTGGGCAAGGCAATATAAAAACTTTAATGATTTAATTAAAAAAGGGAATAGTCTTGCAATTTTAGGACGGAAAAGAGATGGACAGTTTTTTGTTGAGTCAATGAAAACTTATAACCAATGGTTAAAAGATAGAGAAATTAAAATACATAGGAGAT
>JAQUVR010000052.1 GCA_028693335.1 Candidatus Iainarchaeum sp.
CTACCATTTCTCTTATACTTTCGATTTCTTTTTTAAGCCCACCAATGTCATCATAAGTAATTCCTAGTTTATTTGCTTCTTCTGGTTTATCTGTTATTGTTATTTTTGTGTCTTGTGTTATTATTACAGCGCCTTTAGGAAGTGTTTTAATAATCGTTAATTGTAAATCTCTTTGTTCACCATTTTTAGTAATCATTTTTATTCCTGGTATGATTACCGTGTTTTGTTCAATAATATTTTTATTTAATAATCTTTCTTTAATATATGCTAAAATATCTTGTCTTTTAAGATCTGTACTTTCATCAGATGGTGATAGGACAACACTATTTGCAATTTGACAAACTGTTTTTTCAATAGTTACTTCTTCATCTATTTTTGCACCGGAGTTAAATCTTATTGTAGCATCAATACAGATGGAATTTAGACCAGTATCAGAAATTTTTCCTTTTATTGCATACGCTATTGCGGATTTATTTGTTTTTATTCCTTGTATTTTTATAGTGTCACCAGTAGATAATGCAAGTTTATCAAAAACAACTGGATCTATTTTAGCTATTCCTTTTCCAACATCACTAATGTCTATTTCTCTTACTGTTAAGTATGCTTTTTCCATTTTAATCACTTAATATATATAATAGAATAATTGTTTATAAATTACTACTAATATAAGAAATAGGTTTGAAAATTATTAAAAATTTTGTGTAATTAGCTTTATTAATTTTTCTTTTTTTTAATACTTTTAGAAGTTGTTTTTTTTTCTTTTGTTGTTTTAGTTTCTTTTTGTTTTATTTTTTCCGTTTTTATTTTTTCTTTTTCTGCGTTTTTTTCAGCTTTTATTTTTGCCTTTTCTTCTTTTGCTTCTTGTTTTTCTTTTAATTTTTCTTCATATTCTTTTTGTTGTTCAATTCTTAATTTACATTTGTGATTTAAGCAAACTTCTATACCGCCACGTCTAGTTAATATTTTTATTATTGGGTATTTACATTCTTCACAAACTTTTCCAACGCCTTCAACTTTGTATTTTTGAGGCAACGGAAATGTGTTTTTACAATTTGGATATCCAGAACATGCAGCGAATTGTTTATTATTTTTACTTATTCTTACAATTAGATCTTTTCCACAAAGAACGCATTTACCAAGCGTATTATCGTATCTTGTTGCGGTTCTTAATTCTTGTGATATTTCTTGTTTTTCTTTTACTAATATTTTTATAATGTCTTTTAAAATTTCTCTAGTTTCATCAACCACTTCAGTTTTTTTCTTTTTTCCAGCAGCAACAACATCCATTTCTTCTTCTATCATTGCTGTTAATTTTGGTTTTGTTATTAATTGGCAATGCTTATTTAATACAGAACAAACTGCTATTGCTATATTTGTTGCAACTATGCTTTTTGTTCCTTGGACATAACCTCTATCTTTTAATTTTTTAATTATTACTGGTCTTGTTGATTTTGTTCCAAGGTTTTGTTCTTCCATTAATTTAATTAATCCACCTTCTGTATAGTGATCTGGTGGTGTTGTTTCTTTTTGTTGTTTTTTCTTATCTATTATGTCTACAATATCTCCCACTTTTAGATCTGGCAAAATTACTTCATTTATTTTTGAATAAACATATATTTTTTTCCAACCAATTTCTAATATTCTTTGACCAGTTACAACAAAGGGCTCTTTTTTTACATCTATTATTGCAGATATATTTTCTGTTTTTGCATCAATATAAAGTGTTGCTAAAAATCTTCTAACAATCAAGTCATACACTTTTTTTTCTGCGCCAATTATTTTTGATGAATATGCTACCGGATAAATTGGTGGATGATCTGTTGTTTCTTTTGGTCCCCTAGATGGGTTTATTGGTTTTTGTTCAATTTCTTTTATTACTTTTTTTATATCTGTTTCTGGACAATCTGATAATGCATTTAAAATTTCTAAAAAATTTATGCTTTGAGGATAAACGGTATTGTCAGTTCTTGGGTAACTAATAAATCCTTGTTGATATAAACTTTCTGCAAGGTTCATTGCTTGATTTGTATTAATTCCAATTGCAGCAGCAGCTCTTAAAAAGCTAGTTGTGTTAAATGGGTCTGGTCTTTTTAATATTTTTTCTTTTTTATTAATGGTTTTAACTACGCCAGTTTTTTCATCTTTTATTTTTTCAAAAATTTCAATTGCTTTTTTTAGATCAAATATTTTTCCATCTTTGTGTGTTCCAGTGAATGTAGCTTTGTCTTTTTGAAAGGTTAGATCTAATTCTATATATTTTTCTGGAGTAAAACTATTTCTTTCAAGTTCTCTTTCAACAATGAAATTTAATAATGGGGTTTGTACTCTACCTGCTGACAAAAACATTTTTCCTTTTCTGTTTGCAACAACTGATAAATATCTTGTTAGTATTGCACCCCATAATAAATCGATTTCTTCTCTTGTAAAAACAGAGTCTGCATAATTAAAATCTACTTCTCTTAATTGTTCTTCTTTAAATGATTCTATGATTTCTTTTTCTGTAAGTGCACTAAAATATGCTCTTTTTAATTTAAATTTATTATTTTTTTCTATTACGTAATTATATGCTTCGACACCAATTGCTTCTCCTTCTCTATCTGCATCAGTTGCAATTATTACTTTTTCCAATTCTCTTTTTTTTTTAAGTGTTGTAATTATTGCTTTTTCTGTTGGTGCATATTTTAGTTGTTTATCTGCAAGAATATCTAAATTATATGCACTCCAATGTGTATCACCATCAATAAAATCTACTGAATTTATGTGACCTCTAAGTGGTATTACTAGATATTCTTTTTTATCCAGTGTAAAAGAAAAAGTGTTTACTCCATTTTCGTTAATTGTTTCAAATTTATTTTTAGAAAGTATGCTTGCTATTCTCTTTCCTGCTATTGCTTTTTCTGAAATAATTAAATTCATTATTAATCTAAGATATTTTTTTAAATATAAAAAAATTAACTAAAAAATAGTTAATGATCTTTAAAAAGTGGTTTGTAGTATTTTTCTTGGTAAATTTTTACTATTTTTGTGTTCTTTTAATAAAGTTAATATACTTATTTTTGTGATTCCATCTATCTTGAAAATATTATCTAATAATTGTTTTAGATCTGATTTGTCTATTGCCATTATTCTAACAATGATATTATATTCTCCAGTTACTTCAATTATTTCTTTAATATCTTCAATATCTTTTAATTTTTTTAAAATTTCATTTTGTTTTGATGGATCGATTGTTATTAGCATTTCTGCTTTTTCATTAAAGCCCAATATTTCATAATCAATCTCTGAACTGATGGCTTTAATTATTCCTTTTTGCATTAATCTATCTAATCTTTTTTTTATTGCAACATCTGTTAAATTAATGTCTTTTGCAATATTTGCAAATGAGGCTCTTCCATTTATTGTTAGTTGCTCGATTATATATTTATCAATTTTATCAATTGCATGCATATTTTTTCACTTTACCAATTTGGTTTTAATAGTTTATATTTATCTAGATATACTTCTGTTTTTAATATTTCTATAAAAGGTATTACAAAAAGTATAAAAAACAAAGTAGATATTACAGATCCTGCAATAACACCAAATAAAACATCTAAAAAGTATGTTATTAATGTTAGTATAAATGCAGTTACAAACAAATAAACTAATAAAACTCCATTTTTTTTAAGATAATTAAAATTTATTATTAATGCTCTTTCTGTTTTTTCTTTTTCCATAATTACAATTTGTGGAATAAACCAAAAGATTGTGCTTATTATTAACAGGCCTACATTTATTAGTATGTTTTCTAAAAGTCCCAAATCATATAAAAAACAAAGAACTATATACATTAGTAAATAAAATCCTAAATTAAATTTTAATAATTCAAAAAAAGGTTCCTTTATTTCTCGTGATTGTTTTTTATCAAATTCATATTCATTTTCAACTTTATAAATAATAATTGTTTGGAAAAAAGTAAATGCAGTAATAAATGATGCTATTGCAATTAAAGTTAATAGAATTGTAAATGGATCTTGATTTAATATGTTATAAGATATGTTTAAGCTTCCACCAAAAAGACTAAACAATGGATTTATTAAAAAAAGTACAAACATCAATAATAAACTTATTGAAAAAATTATTTTAATATTTTGAATATATTTTTTAATTGCTAGAACAATATCCATGCCCATAAATTATGCCTTTTTTATTTTTTGATTATATATTATATAGATAGATTTCTTTTTAAATAATTAACTTTTTAATGCCGTTTGCTTTTGTTTTCGAAAATCCGTCTTTGTTTCGGTTTTTTTTGTGATCTCTGTTCCAATTAAATAATGTGTTTTTATTTCTGTGATTTTTACTTTTATTTTTTGTCCAAAATTTATTTTTTTATTTTTTATTATTACTTGTTTGTATTCTTCTGTTCTTGCAATGGCGTCTTTTTGGTTTTGGTCTACAATTACTACATCCTTTATTTTATTTAAATATTTTTGATTATTTTCATTTGAAATTTTTTGACAAACGTCAGTTATTATTCTTGATCTGTCCTTTTTTATTCTCCCTGGTAGATCAGGATATTTATTTGCTTCAATGTTTTTTCTTAGCCCAAATCTAGATATGTTAACTATATCGAATTTTAATTTTTTAATTATTTTTACAGTGTCATTAAATTGTTCTTTTGTTTCTGTTGGAAAACCAACAATTACGTCTGTTGATAAAGTAATTTTTGGTAATTCTTTTTTAAAATAACTCACAATATTTTCGCATTCTTTTGAGGTGTATGGCCTATTCATTTTTTTAAGTATCTCGTCATTTCCACTTTGTATTGGCATATGCAAAAATTTATACATTTTTTCTGATTTTAAGATGTTTGCCATTTCTTTTTTGTATTTTAGCAAATATTTTGGGTTTGCCATTCCAAGTCTAACTTTAAAATCACCAGGGATTAAAATTACTTCTTTTAATAGATTAACTATGTTGGTGTTAATATCTTGTCCATAACAACCAGTGTCTTGAGAAGTTAAAAGTATTTCTTTTGCTCCATTTTTAATTGCTGAGTTTATTTATGAAATTATATTTGAAATGGGTTTACTATTTAATTTACCTCTTGCAAATTTTACTGCGCAATAACTACAATTGCCTAAACAACCATTAGATATAATTATTG
>JAQUVR010000053.1 GCA_028693335.1 Candidatus Iainarchaeum sp.
TATATTTATAATTGTTTTTATTAATTAATTATTTATTTAATTATATAGGGATAAATATGGGAACAATAACAATATCTTTAGACAAAAAATCCGAAAACAAATTGAGAGATTGCGCAACAATTATATATGGATCTAAAAAAAATGCACTAAGTAAAACCATAACTTTAGCTATAGAAAAATTAGAAGAAGAAAATATCAGAAAAAAAAACATTTTAGAAGACTGTTTAGAAAATCCTGTAAAAGTAAAGGGAAAAATACCAAAAACAAGAGATGAATTATATGACTGATAGATTTCTTATTGATTCTAACATATTAGTTTATGCATTTACAAACATAAATCCAAAAAAACAAAAAAAAGCAAAAGAAATTATCTATAAGGCAAGAGACTCTACTCTTGGATATATTAGCAAACAAAATATTATTGAACTAATCAACACCAACAAAAAATTTTCAAAAAATCTTTCTAACAAAGAATTACAAAAGATTATTACTGGATTAGAATCTTTAAAAATAATTGATTATTCCACAACCACAATAAAAAAAGCATTAGATATACAAACACAAACTAATATTGGTTTTTTTGATTCATTAATAATACAAACAATGATAGAAAATAACATATTTGTAATATTTACTGAAAATGAAAAAGATTTTAAAAAAACAAAAAATTTTTCAGTAATTAATCCATTTAAATAAAATCAAATTCTTAAAATTTACAAAAAAACTATTTTTTTCTTTTCCGAGATTTTCTTTCCATTTCGTTTTTGATGACCCTCTTTTTGAAAAAAATTCTGCGTGTCAACTGAGCGACCACATTCTTCTTTCCCGAGGCTTTCTTTTTAAGAAAGGCTCCAGTGGACAACACCCCCCCTCCAAAAATGACCCCTAAATTAAAGATCATAATATATAATATTTAAATTTAAAAAGAGAAAATATGAAACTTAAAGACTATTGCCCAGAAAATCGACCGCTTGAAAGATTAATCTATTATGGTTCAGAAACATTATCAACTTCTGAATTACTAGCAATAATAATAAAAACAGGAACAAAAGAAAATAATGTTCTGTCGTTATCAAATATTATTTTAAGTAAATTTAATTTAGAAAAACTATCACAAGTAACTATAAAAGAATTACAAGAAATAAAAGGTATTGGAAAAACCAAAGCAGCACAAATAAAAGCAATCTTTGAAATTTCTAAAAGAATCTCTTGCTATAAGCCAGATTATTTGACAAAAATATTTAGCCCAAAAGACATCTATAATTACCTAATTAGTGATTATCTTAATTACCCAAAAGAAAAATTAATTGTAACTTGTCTTAATTTAAAAAATGAAATAATTTCTAAAAAAATAATTTCTATTGGTACAGAAGATCAAACACTTTTTTCAACAAAAGAAATTATTAATTTTGCAGTCAGAGAAGGTGCAAATGGAATAATTATTTCTCATAATCACCCAGCTGGTGTTGCTATTCCATCAACATATGACAAGGTAGCAACTGATAATTTAAAAAAAGCGTGTAAAATTATAGATATCCAGTTTATAGATCATCTTATATTTAGTGATTCTGGATTCTATAGTTTTAAAGAAAATAAAGAATTAGAATAAAAATAAATTAAAAAAACTAACAACAGCCATAAAAATTAAAAAAAGAATAACCACAATACTACCTAAAAATGCAGATTGGTTAAAATTTATGTAATTGGTTTTTGTTAGTTTGGAAATTAAGTAAAATGTTAAGATTGCTGTAACTAATAGGACATAAGATCCAACTAATGTAAGTAAACTTAAAAAAGCACCATTAAAGAATGCTCTTAATAACACAAGAGAAACAATAAAAAAGATTATTATTGTTGCAACAACTCCGCCTAATAGTGCCCTGGATAAAAAATTATTTTTTTTACCAAATGGATCATATATAAAATATCCTAATATTATTGCATTAAACATAATTAATGTAGAATAATCAATATTTCTTTCAAGCACCATTAACAAGATAAACAAAACAAAAGTTAATGACCCTAAAATAACAGTTATAGATTTTAACCACTTTTTATCAAAAACAGATTTTTTTTCTGGTATTGTGATTTGTGGTGTTATTTTTTTTACCATGACTTTTGTTTTTGGTGTTGTTTTTTTTGGTACACTTTTTAAATTTGGTTTAACTACTTTCTTTTTTGTAGTTTTATTAATAACCTTTGTACTTTTTTTAGAAGAACTTATTTTTTTTGTTTCTTTTTTCAATATCATTCACCTTTTATTACTAATTATATTTAGTTACAAATATTTATAAATTTATTATATTTTATAATTTTTCAAAAAATCAGACTTAAACTTACTAAAAGTTCCATCCTCTATATTTTTTCTGGCATCTTCCATTAATCTATGAAGAAATCTAACATTATGTTCTGATAAAAGAATCTTTGCAGCAGCCTCATTAAGTCTATAAAGATGATGTAAATAAGCTATTGTGTGATTTTTACAAGCATAACAATCACAATCATCTTCTATTGGTTTAAATAAATGCGCATTATAACTTTTACCAATCTTTAAAATGCCCTTTCTTGTAAATATAACACCATGTCTTGCCATTTTTGTTGGGTAAATAGAATCAAAACAATCTACTCCTTTTTCTATTGAAATTATCATATCTTGTGGAGAACCAACGCCCATTAAATATTTTATTTTTTCTTTATCTAAATGTTCTAAAGAATAATCAATAGCTTTATACATTCGGTCTTTACTTTCACCAATAGCAAGACCACCAATAGCAAGACCATCAAATCCCATATCATTAATTGCAAGAGCACATTCTTTTCTTAGATCTTTATATACTCCACCTTGAACAATTCCAAAAACTTTTTGAGATTTGTTTTTATGAGAATCAAGACATCTTTTTGCCCAATCAATGGTTCTTTTGGTTGCATCTTCAAATTCTTTTTTTGAGTGATCTGGTCCAAGAACATGATCTAAAACCATAGCAACATCAGAACCTATAATATTTTGATTTTCCATTAGTTTTTCTGGAGATATAAAATGTTCTTTACCACAAAAAGGGGATCTAAATCTAACACCTTTATCATTCAATGAAACTAAAAACTCTGGATCTAATAATTGAAAACCACCAGAATCAGTAAAAATTGGTTTTTGCCAATTTATAAAATTATGATATCCATTTGCTTTTTTTATTGTCTCTAGACCGGGTTTAAGATATAATAAATACGCATTTGAAATAAAACACTGGGTTTTAAGACTTTCTAAAGAATTAAAAGTCAAAAACTTACCAGCACCTTTAGTGACTACTGGCATATAAAAAGGAGTTTTTACTTTTCCGTGAGTTGTTTTAAGTATTCCTGTTCTTGCAAGGTGATCTTCTTTTTCTATTTTAAACATAATATATCACAATTACTGTCCAACAAATAGTGTTAATTTAAAAAACAAATCCAAAAAAGATCAAAACAAATAAAGCGCCTAATAAAATATATGGCCCAAATCTAGGCAGATTATCATATATGGGAACAACTCTAATAGACGTCTTTTTTGATAATTCTTTAATTCTCTTTATGTCTTTATTTTCTAAAACATTTATTTTTTCTAATTTATATTTTTTAATAAAAGTAAATGACATAAACTCTTTTGCAAGAACGTCCCCTTCTTCAAGTTTGGTTATTGCTTTTTTTCTTAAATAAATATATTGCTTAATCTCTTTTTCTACAATAATTATTAGCGATCCAAAAAACATTGGAAGAAGTGATAAATAAATCCATTTGTTCATTCCTCTAATCTCAATTGCAAAATACAAAAAAAAGAAATATAATAAAAATAAAGATAAAGATTTAAATATTAAAAATTTTCTTTGAAATATCTTTGAGGTTATTTTTTTTTGTTTAATTAGTTTAAATAAATAAATAATTGAAACAATCAAAACAGATAACATAGATGCAAAAATTAAAACCCACAAAAAAAACAGCTCACCATTAAAATATGGCAAAATTAGATTAATTCCCATAAACAACTTAATATCTCCACCACCTAATTTACCTAAGTTGTAAAATATTAAACCAATTAAATAAATTGCAACAGTTATTCCTATTGTTGTTAGTAATGGATATAAAGACATAGAAAATATATTAATAATTAAACCAATAATAATTAATGGAATAGATATCCAATCATAAATATATCCTGTTTTATGATCTGTGTATGCTGCAACACCACAAGCAATCAATAGAATAATTATCCTTAAATATAAAATATCAAACATGTTTTTACACTTATCTAAACTTTAGTTTCTTTTTTTTTACACCTTTCATATTAGCAAATTGATTCATATCTATTTTTGACATATCTAAATTATTTGGATCTATTTCTCCATTTTGTCCTTGAAACTGTTTGGCCATTCCTTCCATTTTTTTAGAATCCATTCCTTTAAACATTTTTTTCATTTTCTTAATATGAGAAGATAATTCTTTTACTTCTTCTAAACTTGTTCCAGAACCTTTAGAAATACGATCCATTCTTGATCTGGTTAAAAAGTCTGGACCATTGTCTAGTTCTTCTTTTGTAAAAGAATCTAAAATCGCTTTATATTTATCCATCTTCTTTTGACCAACATTCATTTGATCACTAGAAAGTTTATTTCCAACCCCTAAAAAACCCAAAACTTTTGAAAAGGGTCCAAGTTTTTTTGAAAATTCCATTTGTTGTTTAAAAAGTTTAAATGTAAAATTTCCTTTTAAAATATCTTCTGGATTAATATTTTTTAAATCTTTACTTTCTTCATCAATATTTATTTCATTAATTTTTTCTAATAATGATTCTAGATCTCCATAACCCATAATCCTAGACAAATATCTATTAGCATCAAATATTTCTAAATCATCTACTTTTTCACCATTACCTATAAAACAGATATTTGATTTGGTGATATAACATGCAGTTAATGCACCACCACCTTTTGCAGATCCATCCATTTTAGTTAAAATAACACCATTTATTCCAATAGCATCATTAAATGCTGTTGCTTGATCTTTAATTGCTTGACCTATATCTGCAGAGATTACTAAAAATGAATATTTTGAGTTAAATACTGAATTAATCTCTTTTATTTCTTTTATTAATTCTTCATC
>JAQUVR010000054.1 GCA_028693335.1 Candidatus Iainarchaeum sp.
CTCTTCCGATCTAACAGTAATTGATCCGTTGTTTTTAATATTAATACCTTTTATTGCAGGATTAGTATTTTTCTTTTCATTATTAGCATTTTCATATTTGGGGCCAATGCAAAAAGCTAAACAAAGAGGTATTCAAATAGATACTGAGCTCCCTTATGCGCTTAGACATTTAGCAACAGAACTTCAAGCAGGTATTGGTCTTTATAAAACATTACAATCAATTGCAAAGAATGATTATGGTTTATTATCAGATGAATTGAGTAGAACTATTATTGAAATAGAAAATGGAACTGACACAAAAACTGCTCTAAGACACACAGCTCTAAGAAGCCAATCTAAGAATTTTAATGTTGCATTGTTTCATATTATTAGAACATTAAATACAGGTGGTAATTTAGCACAAAGTATTGATAGTGTTGCAGAAACAGTTTCATTTGATTTAATGGAGTCTGCTAAACAATTTGGAGAAAAAATGAATTTTTTTGGAATTATCTTTATCTTCATAGCAATTGTTCTACCAGTATTTTTAGCAGTATTATCTGCAATTGCAAATGCCCCAATTGGTCAAAATGGTGATCTGTTTTTACCAGGCGTTTTGGGACCACAATTACTAGCCATTATTTATTTGGTTGTTTTACCAATAATATTAGGCTTTATATCATTTTACATAAAAATTATTGAACCAAAAACATAGGTGTGATTAAATTGAATCTTTTAGACAAATATCAAATATATCTTTATTCCATAAAAATTAAGGTGCCTGCATTTTATTGGATTGCAACATTCTTTTTATTATCTGTAATTGCCGGTGCATTAGTTTATTTAGTTTCATCTAGTGCTAAATTTGCAATTTTGTTTTTTACTGTTGTTTTAGATCTTGGTCTTGGTATTCCAATGTTTTTATACAATAAACATATTGAAGATATTGAACATTTTTGGCCAGATGCATTAAGATTAATTGCAGACACTATGAAAGCAGGAACATCTTTTGATTATGCATTAAGAGAAGTTGCATCTGCAGATTTTGGTCCATTATCTTTTGAATTTAACGAGGTTGTTAGAAGATTAGAGATGGGTGACACCACAAATGAAGCTCTTGGTCATCTTTCTATTAGAGTAGAATCTAAAATTGTTAAAAGAACAGTTACAATTATTCAAGAATGTTTAAGAACTGGTGCTCAGTTAGCAGATGTTTTGGATGAAATTGCTAATGATACAAAATATATGTATAGAATAAAAGTTGAAAGACAAACAAAAACTATGCTTCAAACAATATTTATTTTTGCTGCTGGTGGTATAATTGCTCCATTTATTTTTGGATTGACTAGTATAATTACTCAGTTTTTAACTACGGTTGCAACAGAATCTGGTGTTGCAAATCCTGCATCTATGGCAATTGCTGCAACATCTCAGGCAACAATTATGTTGCTTTTAGATATTTATGTTATGATTGAGGTTGCAGCCGCATCTATTATGATAAGTTTAATGAGAAGTGGAAAAATAAGTGGTGCTTTTATTTATTTTCCAGTTATGTTGACTGTTGCATATTTAGTGTATACCTTATCTCAGTTTGTTTTAAAACAAATGTTAATAACTATGGTGTAAAAGAGGAAATAAAATGAAATTAAGTTCAATTATTAAAGATGACAAAGCACAAGTATCTTTGGAATTTTTATTAATTTTAGGAGTTGTAGTTTTAGTAGCATTAATTGTTGGTTTTTATTTAAAGCAAACATCTGCAAATCAAGCAAACAAAGTTACAGAATATCAACAAAAAAGTACACAAGGAAACAACTAATCATCAGATTTAAGCAGATGATTTAATTTGAAAAACAAAATAGAAAACTATATAAATGTATTAGATATATATTAATATATTTAAAAAATAATTTTTAATAAAAAAATAAAATTTAAATAAATTGGAGGAAAATAACATGTTTAGTAAAAAGAAAGGACAAGGTGCACTTGAATACCTATTATTGATCGGTGGTGCAGTATTAATCGCTGTTATTGTTATTGCATTATTAGTTGGAATGGGTGGTCAAAGTAGAGACACCGCAAAAGAACAAGCTGATAGAGTACAACAAGCAACAGATGTTCCACAACCTGCACAGATCGTTTCCGTTGCGGCTGCATATGCAAACTGTAACACAACTACAGGGGTAGCACAAATAGATGTTTTCTGGAGACCATTAGGTGAAGGCGGAAGTCATGAATTAAAAGTTTTAGATTCTAGAAACATAGAACAACAAATTAAAATAGGTACTAATGCTTATGGAGATTCAATGACATTAAATCCTAATGAATTGGATATACTAAATATTGATGTAAATATTACAACAGCAGGAAAATGTGGAGATTCTTACTACGTACAAATCATAACTGAAAAGAATAACCAAACAGTTCCATCATCAAGATACAAATTTAGTTGGTCTAACTAAAGGAATATAGATTAATTTCTATATTTTTTTTATTTTTTTATATTTATAGTTTTAAATCTAAGTTAAAAATATATTTTATCTTTTAAAAAAGTGATCTATTTGAAAATACAAAAACTTCTTTCTAAAAAAGGACAAAGCGCCTTAGAATATTTATTGATTATTGGTGGTGTTTTAGTAATTGCTGTTGTTGTAATTACATTAATTATGACTACTGGTAGATCTAATACTGAAAAATTAAATGAATCAGAGCAACAACATTCACAGTTGATTGATAGCACAATAATTCCACCTATGATTCTTAATGTTAATTGTTTTGAAGCAACAAATCAAATAATAATAACTTATAATAAATCTAGTACTACTGGAATTGAAAACTATTGTTTGGTATTTAATGATACTATCAAAAATAGTCTTTGTTTACCACCAGTTGATGGGGTTAGTGAATTAACATTTACTGATGCTGTAAAAAATCACTATGATTTAGTATCTGGTGAAAGATATAAGATTTCATTAGTTGCAAAAAGAGGAGAATATACTTCTCAACCAGCATTACCAAGTCCAACTTGTGTTGCTAACTAAATTTAATTAAAATTGTAAAGATTATGAATAAAATTATCTCAGATCAAAGAGCTCAAATATCTGTTGAATATTTAATTTTGATTGTCTTTGGTATGATGCTTGTAATTACAACAGGAATAATTGTAATAAATATTAATACATTAATTGCTGTTGCAAAGTCAAAGATATTAGCATATAGAGATAATATTATTTCTAGTTTATAGTAGAAAAACATGCTTAGTTATTTTAATATTATAATATTTTTTGTTTTGCTTATTTTTTTATTGTTAGCTACTTATTTTGATCTAAAAAAAAGAATAATACCAAACAAATTAATTTTAATTTTTTTAATGGTGTCTGTACTTTTGTTGGTTATTAGGTTTTGTCTGTCATTTTCATATTCTTTTTTGTTTAACAATTTACTTTCAATTTTAATAACTTTTTTAATCTGTTTTTTATTGTGGGAATTTGGGGTTATTGCTGGTGGAGATCTCAAATTATTTTTTGTAGTTTCTATTTTGTTACCATATAATTTATCCTTATTTTCAAATCTATCTAATTTTTCTCTTAATTATTCTTTTTTAAAATATCCAATTTTTGCAGTTATTTTATTATTAGCTAGTTTTTTTATGTTATTACCATATATATTATCTTATTCGTTATTAAATTTATTTTATAAAAAAAATCTCTTATTTTTAAAGAAAGAATTTTTTAATAGGATTAACCTTAATAACATATTCTATTGTGCAGTATCATTATACTTAATTTCTTCGATTTTAAATTTATTTAATGCCAGCATAAATTTTTTTATTTTGTTCTTTTGTTCTTTTGTGTTTTATTATTTGATTTTATTATTAAAAAAAAAGCGGTTATCATATTTTTTTGGTTTTTTAACTGTGGGTTACGTGTTTTTATTAATTGCAACATTTATTACAAAAAAACAGTTATTTTCATTTATTGATCTTTTGATTATTTTGTGTGTAACTTTTGGTGTGTCTTTGTTTCTGTTTTTATTAAAATTAATAAAAACTAATGTTTTGACAACAGAAACGGAATTAAGTAAATTAACTGAAGGTGCAGTATTATCTAATAACTATTATTATGATTCTAAGAAAAATACATTGCTTGTAGAAAAAATTAATTTTTTTAATCATTTAAAAAGATTAGTTATGGGGACCTATTACACTAATTTAAAAATTGATTCTAACAAGGCCGGTGGTTTAACTTCTCAAGACATCGCTTTTTTAAATACTATGTATAAAAATAATTTAATAAGCAGTAAAATATATATAAAAAAAACACTGCCATTTATGCCAGTTGTTTTAATAACATTTATAATTTTGAATTTTATAACATTTTAAAACGTGTAAATATGAATAAAAAAATTAAAGGTCAAATCTCTGTAGAATTTATTGTTTTATTAGCTATATTTATGTTGTTTTTTCAAGCAACAATTTTACCTACAATAGAATTCTCTGAAAATATTATTAAAGATACTTATAATTTAAGTAAAACTAG
Source organism: Candidatus Iainarchaeum sp. (assembly GCA_028693335.1). GTDB lineage: Archaea > Iainarchaeota > Iainarchaeia > Iainarchaeales > CSSED10-239 > JAKQTP01. The sequence goes on from JAQUVR010000054.1 coordinate 4,518, forward strand.
TGATAGCGTATCAAGATTAGCAACCCACATAGAAAATTTTTCAAATAGTTCTGGTTTTGGAAGAAGAAGCATATTTTTTTATTTACCAGATACTGCAATAATTTCTGCGTGTGATTATGATTCCGGAAACCCCGTTATAAAATACAATGTGACAATATCTAAGCAAAGACCAATACCATTAACTTGTAATGATCAAGGGGTTTGTAATTTTGTAAAAAAAATAGAATCAGATACCCCAATATCTTGTGAAGTAATTGGTCCAGGGTTTTCTGGTGCAATTATCTTAGAAAAATCAGAAACTGGTCAAATAATTATAAAAAAATAGATTTATTATGAATAAGCGAGGACAAATAACAATAGAATTTATTATTATTCTTGGTTTTATATTGTTATTTGTTTTTTTTGTATTAACTAGTATCCATAAAGAGCTTAGTCAAGATCGTGCATTGTTATCAATAAAATCAAGAACTGTTGATTTAATTAA
>JAQUVR010000055.1 GCA_028693335.1 Candidatus Iainarchaeum sp.
ATTGATGGTTATAAATTGGAAATTATTCCAGCATATAAGATCGAAACAACTGAAAACTTAATTTCTGCTGTTGATAGAACGCCATTTCATTTAAACTTTATTTTAAAAAATATAAAAAGTTCTCAAAAGGATGATGTTAGACTTTTAAAATACTTTTTAAAAAATATTGGTTGTTATGGTGCTGATTCTCAATATCAAGGATTTTCAGGATATCTTTGTGAGTTGTTAGTTATCTATTATGGAGATTTTTTAAAAGTTTTAGAAAAAGTTGCAAATTGGCAAACACCTGTAAGAATTGTTTTAGATTCACAAGATATTGATTATCTTTCTCCATTTAGTGATCCATTAGTTGTAATTGATCCTGTTGATAAAAAAAGAAATGTAGCTAGTGCAGTCAGCCTTACACAATTATCCAGATTTATTGCTGCATCTAGATCTTTTTTACAAAATCCAACTTTAGATTTTTTTACAAACAAAATTATTAAAGAACAACCATATCATCAATTGGTTAGTTGGATAAAAGGAAATCCATTATTAGTAATAGAATTTAATGTAAATGATCTTGTAAAAGACATAGTCTGGTCAAAAACAAGAAAATTATCTAATAGATTAATCTGTGCATTAGAATCAACAGGTTATACTGTTTTAAAATCACAGATCTATTACACAGAAGGAGATAAAGAGGCTTACTTGTTAGTTTTAGTAGACACTTTAGAACTTCCAAAATTAGAAAAAGTAATTGGGCCACATGTTCATGATATTATAAATTCTCAGAAATTTATTGAAAATAGTAAAACAGTTTTTGGGCCTTTTGTTGTTGATGATAGGTGGGTTGCAATTAGAAATAGAAGATATGTAGATATTGGTCACATTACAGAAGAAATAGTAAAAGATAATTTTGATCTTTCTGTAAACATTTTTGTAGATGAGGATATAATGAATGCATATACAAAAAACATAGAAATTATGAAATATTTTGCTGAATTTTTTTATCCTAAAGAAAAATTCTTATAATTTATGAGTTTGAAGGGATTTGAACCCTTGTCTTCTGGTCCGAAGCCAGGTGCACTATCCAGGCTATGCTACAAACCCATTTATAATTCTTTTTCTCTCTATAATATATATATATTTAATATTATTTAAAAGTAGTATAGATTTATAAAAATCACTAAAATTAAGGAATTTTGAGGTGTTATCAATGGAGAAGTGTAGTAGTTGTAATAAAGAAGTTGTTAGCAATTATACCACATTTAAATGTCCTAGTTGTGGAAAGACAAAGGTTATTAGATGTGAAAGATGTAAAACAACAGTAAAAACATACAGATGTAAAGAATGTGGCTTTATTGGGCCATAAAATTAAAGAGATGTGATTAAATTATGGGTGATATATTAACAGTTTATAAGTTATATCCAGAAGAAATAGAAGATTCTGATAAAATTTTAGAAGCAATTAAGACAACAGTTCCAGAAGACTTTAAATTAAATTCAATGGAATTGGAACCAATTGCTTTTGGATTAAAGATCGTAAAAGTGTCTTTTATTTTTCCAGATAAGATTGGTGGATTATTAGAAAAATTAGAAGAATATCTAAAATCTATTCCTGGTGTTAATGAAATTGAACCTGCTTCAACTACATTAATTTAATTTTTTTTCCTATTTTTATAAAACAAATATAATTATAAACGTTTTATCTATTTTATTACTATAATAAAAATATATATTTGTGAAAATAAAATGATCTTTTCAAATTCAAAAGCACAGATTTCTATAGAAGTTCTTGTAATTATAATTTTTTTAACATTATTTATTTATAGTTACACAACTAATGCAGAAAAAATAGTAGAAAGTGTAGAAATCACAAGAGTTAAGAGTCAACAACAGGATATTTTATTATCAGTAAGAGATTTTATATCTATTCAAGAATTAATTATTAATGATCAAAACATAACTGCTCACAATGCAAAATTTAAAATACCAACAATAGATCTCGCAAGTAAAAGAGTGATGTGTGCAATTAATTTTAACTCTGATTCAATAAGTGTTTCTTCTGCTGATTTTGGTGGTGTTCAAACAAGAATAAATATTAACCAAAATTCAAAAATTTCTTTTCCTGCAAAAAAGACTTGTGGACAAGAGTTAGTTTGTAATTTTGATATTAATACAAAAACTTTAAATTGTAGTTAGATGAAAAAAATATTAAATAAAAATGGTCAATTGTTTGTTTTAGATGTTTTGTTTTCAATCATAATTGTTTTTTTATTATTTATACTTTTATCAAAATGGTCAGAACATCAAATATATTATTCAATATCTCAGAGAGAATCTAGAGAATTAGAATTTATTGGTCATTCTGTTTATAGACAAATAATGAATAATCCTGATTATATTTGTTATGTTTCTTTAAGTGATTCAAAAAGCTATATTTCTGGTTGTGTAGGAAATAGTTTGGTTTTAGAAAAAGAAGTCCTTGGAGTTCCTGATAATTATAGTTGTAATATCACAGGAACAAATATTGCTTTTTTAAATAATCAATGTACTACTCCAATTCCAAGTAATAAAGATCTGTATTCTGTTTATTTTGATGTTGTAAGGCACAATAGTAGATCAATGACATTAGATCAATATCAAAATTATTTAAAAAATTTTAATATAGCTCAAAGTAATATTAGATTGGTGGTGTGGAAAAATTGAAAAAAGGTTTTATTTTTAGTCTAAGTACTTTTTATTATGTTTTATTATTTTTAGTTTTTTTAAGTTTATTTATTTTATCATATGTTGATTTATCTTATAAAGATAGAGTAGACGATTTTAGTTATTCTAAAAAAATAAATTTATTTACATCAGATGGACTTACTGAAAGAATAAATAATAACGAATTTGGTTGGTGTGCTGTATATTATATGTATAATCCAAATCAAGATTTAAGAAAACAAAGTCTACCAGAAAGAAGGAATTATTGTGAAAGTTATGTCAAAGAAAGGGTTTTTTGATTCATTGTTTGTTTTAATTATTTTGGTGTTGTTGACTCCCAAAACACATTATATAAATAATCAAAATATGTTATACAATTACGAAGAATTAAACCAAAGAATGATTATTACAGATCAAATTGTTGCAGATGCATTATCTGATGCTACTTTTTCTACTTGTGAGCTTAGAAATGCAGAAACATACAAATCTGCAATATTAGATTATTTAGATAAATTTGGTGATAGTTATTGGTCTAGTGATTCTTCAATTAATTGTAATTATAAGTTAGATCATGTACAACTAGTTGGAAGTGTTTTTGAGTCTGAGTTTATCTTATCTTGTTCATCAAAAAACACATATAATTCTATAGATACTAAAAAAAGTATGAACTTTAAAAAATCAATAAGTAGAAATAAAGTTGATGTAGATGTTGAGGGCGTAAGAACAACTTACTGTAAAGTCACTATTGTAGATGTTTATTCTAGTAAGATACAGGTAGATCTAAATCAATCAATGTCTTAGATTGTATAATAATATTTGTTATCTCTTTTTTGTTCTTGATCTTTTTGTGAATTATTTTTATTTGCTCTTGGTCTTTTTGTTTCAGGGTCTTGTCTAAAAGTTATATCTTCTTTTTTTAAAAAATCATTAAATGCTTTTTCAATGGTTGTAATTTCTTTTGCATAACCATTTTTTCCTGGTATTCCATCAAATAATAAAATTCTATCTGAGATATAGTCTAAGAACAAAAGATCATGATCTACAACAAAGCAAACTTTTTCTTTTTTCATAATTATATTCTTAATTGCATTTGAAACTATTAATCTTAATTCAACATCTAGAAAAGCACTAGGTTCATCTAACAAATAAATATCTGCAGTCTTTGAAAGACAATGAGCTATTGCAACTTTTTGTAATTCTCCTCCGCTTATTTGTGAAATTTTTTGATCAAATAAACTTTCTAAATCTAATTGTCTTTTAAGTTCTGAGTTTAATATATCTAAATCAATTTCTTTACCAAAAAATAAATCTCTTACTAAAAGATCTGAATCATAGTTTATATATTGTGGTTTGTAGGATACTTTTAGATTAATATCTAGTTTCTCTAAGTTATCTGGAGTTAATTCTCCAGAAATCATTTTTATGAATGTTGTTTTTCCGATAGCATTTGATCCTAATATTCCAATAATTTCACTGCTATTAACTTTTGCTTCATTTACTTCTAATTTAAAGTTTCCTAATTGTTTTTGCATATTTGGATATTTAAATGTCTCTTGTTTTTTTGTTATTGTTTTGTCTTTTATGGAATTAAATTCTATTTTATATGTTCTTATTCTAATATTTTCTTCCTTTAAAAATCCTTCTAAAAACTCATTAATGCCTTTTTTTGTGGTTTTTTTATTTGATGAAAGCCCATATGCTTGTTTTTGACCAAACATAACTTGGACGAAATCACTTAAATAGTCTAATATTGCAAGATCGTGTTCAATTACTATCATTGAATTTTCTGGATTTATTTTTTCGGATAATAATTTAGCAATTTTAAATCTTTGTTTAATATCTAAAAATGTTGAAAACTCATCAAAAAAATAAAGATCTGCATTTTTTAATAACGTTGCTGCAATTGCAACTCTTTGTAATTCTCCACCGCTTATTTCTGTGGGTTTTTTTAAAATTATATTTTCTAATTCTAGATCTTTGATTATTTTATTAATTTCTGTTTTTTCTTTTGATATACTTTCTAATAATTCTATGATTTGTTTATTAAAGACTTTTGGTATGTCTTCTACTTTTTGAATCTTATATGCAATTTTTATATTTTTTTCATTAAGATCTATAAAATGTTTTTGTATTGCTTTTCCTTTAAAGTATTCTATGGTATTATCCATATTTCCTT
>JAQUVR010000056.1 GCA_028693335.1 Candidatus Iainarchaeum sp.
TTTTTGAATCTACTTGAATCTTTTTTACGTGTACCCATTTATTATTCCTCTATTACTATTATATTTAATATGATTGCTCTGAGCGGGATTCGGACCCGCGTTACTGGCTTGAAAGGCCAGAGTGATGGACCGGGCTACACTATCAGAGCCGTATATTAAAATTTTTCTCTTTTTTATTTTTGACAGATCTTATTACTCAAAATCTTAAATCAATTATAATTTTAAATTTTATACAAAACTTAAAATAAAAAGAGCAACTATAATATTTTTGTAAGAAAATATTAATAAATACATATGTTATTTTTATTTTAATTATAAATCTTTTTTATAATAAAAAGTATACTTATTTATAAGGTTTTTCTATTATAATAATATTATTAACTTTTGATATATTTATAAACAGATCAAAAGAAATTTAAAAATAATACTAAAAATTATATTATAAGGAGTAGTGTATTACAATGGACGAAGCAGCAAAAAAAAGAAACTTAATTAACATGTGGGTTTGTATGAGTTGTAACTCAACAATGAGATCTCCAAAAAAACCAGCTTGTTGTAGAAAATGTGGTTCTGTTAGAATGAGAACTAAAAAGAAAGGTAAAAGAACTAAGTAAAACTAAAACCAATCACTAATAGATTTTTGCTTATTATTTTCTTCTTTTTTTTCAATTACTGTTTTTAAAAAATTATTAATTCTTATTTCATCAAAATTTGCTTTATCAATTAAGATTTTCTCAATCTTTTCTTTATTAAATTCACTAGTAATTATCTTTGGATTTTCATCAATATTTGGATTTAAAAAAATATCTTGTATTTCTTTATAATCAAAATTAACATTTAATTTTTTATTTTCTAAATATTTCAAAATATCTTCAAAAGAATTATACTCTTTTACTAATTTTAATGCGGTTTTTGGACCAATACTCTCAACCTTATCATTAAAATCTGTACCAATTAACATTGATAACCAAATTATTTTTTTTCTATTTATTTCTAGATTATTAAAAACAGATTCACTATCAATAACATATGGATAAACATCAACAAAGATTTTTTTAAAAGGCACTTTTTTTTTTCCAGATGATCCAATATTTTTTAATAGATTAGGAGATCCAAACAATATACAATCATAATCTTGTGAGACAGTATAATCAAATAATCCATTTTTTGTCATATAAGATATTTGTGCTTCTGCTTCTCCAGGAGAATCTATATAAGAAACACCCATAGCCGACAATAATTCTTTTGATTCTAATATGATTTTTTCATTTATTGTTGCAGACATTTTTGCAAACTTATTCATATCTTCTAAATTATTTTCAAGTACAGCAAGATCATATTGTTTTTTTGCATCTTGTCTTTTATCTCGCCTATCTTGTTTTGTTTTGTTTTTCAATTCATGACTAACACCATCAAAAACAAAGGTTGGTTTAATACCATTACTAATTATATTTGAAACTCTATAAAACAAACCAGAGTAATGACTAGTAATTTCTCCATTTTCATTTTTTAATGGCTCACCATCAATTCCTCTTATGGTTGTAACAAATTGATAAAGCATATTATATGCATCTATTCCAAAGGTTTTATTATTTAATTCTTTAAAATCTATTTTTTTTTTTAAAGAATCTTCTATTAATGCTCCAAATGCAACGCCCATAATTATTCAAATTTTATTAGATTAATATATTTTGTAAAACATATATATTAAAAACATTTATATTTAACAATTAAATATAGATCAAAACTATTTATATGTGATATTAATATGAATTTTATTTATGGGGCAATAATTGTCATTTTTACTTTGTTTATAACCGCATTAATTGCAAGAAAGGTTTTTAAAAAACAGACAATGTTATATTTGTTTATTTTACTAAAAACAAAAGGACTTAAAAAAACAATTCAAAAAATTTCAAAACACAAATTTTGGGATAGATTAACAAATTTTGGAATTGTTGCTGGTTTTGGTGCTTTTGGAGTAGATTATTTAATTAAAAAAAAATTTAATAAATCTAAACGTATTCTAATATTTTTATTATCATCTATTTTATTTTATGTTGTTTATTATATATTTTTAGGAAATATGCTTCTTAATAATCCAATAATATCTAATATTGGAGCGCATATAATAATAATATTTTGTGCAATACTGGGATTATCTGGATTTACTCTTGGAGGATTATTTGTTTTTTCAATGGACATAATTGTAAAAATGTTTGCTGGTAGTACTCCATGCCCTGGTGTTGGTGTTGTTTTGCCAGGCATAAAGGTTCCAAAAAATCCTTTGTTTTTTCCATGGTATTGTTGGATAATTTTGATTATTTCTGGTTTTGTTCATGAACTTGCACATGGAGCAATGTTATTTAGATATAAAATGAAAATAAAATCTGTGGGGGTTATTCTTGCAGGAATATTTCCATTAGGTGCTTTTGTTGAACCAGATGAAAAAGAAATGAAAAAAACAGATGAAAAAAAATTAATGAAAATGTATTCTGCTGGTCCTACCAGTAATATAATTCTGGCTATTCTTTTTGGAATTATTCTATTATTAATTAGTGCACCAATAACAAATTACACAAATAAAATAGATCAAAACATAGAAACAGGTTTACAAATAATTGCTGTTGATCAAAATACAAATATTTGTGGAACAATTTATGATAATCCAGCACATGAAAAATTAAAGATCAATGATCAAATAATTAGAATTAATGGACAAGATGTAAAAAATAGAGTTGATTTTACAAATAGCTTACATTCTGATAAAGAAAATGTGTTTGTTGTTAAAAACACAGACACAAATATAACTAGAACAGAAATAATTCCAAAAACTAATGAACTTGGAAGAATCGGTGTCACTGTTAGTGCTACAATTGATAAAGATTATGTAATTCCAAAAAGATATAGTTTCTATAAAACATTTAAAGAAATAATGTTTTGGTCATTCTTATTAAACTTTGTAATTGCATCTACAAATTTCTTGCCATCAATTCCTTTTGATGGTGGTTATATGTCACAAAATATCTTTAGTGATTATTTAAACAAAAAGAATAATAAACAAAAAAGAATGAAAAAAATTGCAAAATTCTTTGGATCTGTTATATTATTATTAATATTAATTAACATTCTTCCTTATTTTCTTTAAAACCCTTTAATTAGCGTTGATAATCTTGAGAAGTAAATTTCTTACTGGTTCTTTTTGTTGCCTCTAAAGAAATAATATCTGGCAAAAACACATGTAATTTTAAAGTCATTGGATCAAATAACAATGCCTCTTTAAAACTAAAATTTATTTTTAAGGCTCTATCTTTAAAGCCTTTATTTTTATTTTCTGCTTCTAAGAGATTTCTCAAATAAATATTTACAGAAACTAAATCTTTTTCTATTTTCTGTAAAGCTTTTGAGGTTATTAGTTTTTGTTTTCTTGCTTGTGATAAAGTAATTAAATTATTATTTCTAAAAACAGCAAAGCTTTCTCCGCGTTTGCTACCAAAAGAATATTCTGGTAAAACAACATTTACTCCTAAAGAACTAAGACCGGTCAATATTTTTGAAAGTTCATAAAGATCTGATTTACTATCTTTTGTAAATTTTCTTTTTACAGTAAATTTTTTTTCTGAATTTCCAGTCCTAACAGTAATAGAAAAATCATTTAAAGAACTTGTTCTTTCTATCAAGTAGTTTGCACGATCTAATCTATTTAGACCCCCTCTTGAAAAACTAATAAAATCTCTTAATATTTCTGGATGCTTTTCAATTATTCTTTTTGAAAGTGGAGTGTGCATAACTGCAGAGTTTTGTTTTTCTGTAAAAACTGCTTTTGATTTTATTGGTTTTTTTGTTGTTATTCTTTTTAACAATGGATTATTATATGTTCTTTTCATATCTTATCACTTTATTATTTCTACATTAAATTTTTCAAAAAAAACATCTTTATCTAAATAACAATCTCTATCAAGATCTGCTTTTTGACAAAGACTATAAAAAAAATCTTCTTTTTTAGGTAATTGTTCCCACACTTGTGGAAGATATACAGCAGATTTTCTGCCTTTTTTTAAAATAACACCATCACCAAATTTGATTTTTTCAATAGTTGTCTTTTCTGGTTTACTTAAAATAGATATCTCTACATCTATCTCTTTATATTCTTTTTCTGTTAATGGATAAAATCTAGGATCGTAAAAAGCAGCTGCTTTAGAGTTATCTATAACTCCATTAAATGTTGGTTTAGTGGACACAATATTTCCAATACACCCTCTCAATTGATCATTTATTGTTAATGTTACAAAAGTGCCTTTTTTTTCAAAATATTTTTTACCTAAATTGTTTTTTAAAGTATCAAAATCTGTTTTTGATTTTTTTAATTCATCTAAAATTGATCTTTTTGCAATTCTTAACAAAACATTTTCTTCTTTAAAATAAATTATACTGGTATACCCAACAACAGAACGTTTATCAGAAATAACATCTCCGGATGTTTTATAGTCAACAACTTTTTTTTTAATTTCTTTACCAACTAAATCATTTAACAATAAGATTCCTTCTTTACCACATGCATTAAGATCTTTTTTTCCTAATAGAATTTGATCTATAGTTTTTTGATCTCTTAATTTTGCAGAATCATAATCTAAAAAATGTGATAAATCGCTTGATACTATTACAATAGTATTATCTGTTATTTCTTTTTTTAGAGTTGAGATTAAAAATTGTCTTTGATCATTAGATAAATCACCTAAAAGTATTGGCAATATTTCAAAATCTTTATTTAATTTCTTAAAGATATATTGTAAAAATGGTAATTGTACTTCAATTGAGTGTTCTTTTTCTTGTAATGATCTATAATTGTAATTGCTATCTATTAAAT
>JAQUVR010000057.1 GCA_028693335.1 Candidatus Iainarchaeum sp.
GATGAAGTTGTTGCACTTGGTGCTGCAATTCAAGGTGCTGTTTTAGTTGGAGATGTAAAGGATGTTTTATTATTAGATGTTACTCCATTATCATTAGGTATTGAAACACTTGGTGGTGTATTTACTAAACTGATTGATAGAAATACAACTATTCCTACAAAAAGATCTCAAGTTTTTTCAACAGCATCAGATAATCAACCATCTGTTGATATACATATTTTACAAGGTGAAAGACCACTAGCTAGAGATAATTTAACACTAGGTAATTTTCAATTATCTGGAATTCCACCAGCACCAAGAGGTGTTCCACAAATAGAGGTTACTTTTGATATAGATGCTAATGGCATAATTAATGTTTCTGCAAAAGACCTTGCAACAAATAAATCTCAAGCAATAAAAATAACTTCTGCATCATTATCTAAAGAAGATATTGAAAAAATGAAAAAAGAAGCTCAAGAACACGAAGAAGAAGATAAAAAGACCAGAGAAAAAATTGAAGTAAAAAATAAAGCAGAGACTCTTATCTATTCAATAGATTCTTTACTATCAGAGAATAAAGACAAATTAGATTCTGGAGATGTTGAAGAAATTACAAAACTAAAAGATGATTTAAAAGATTCTTTGGAAAAAGATAAAGAAGACATTTCTGAAAAAACAGAAATTTTACAAAAAAAAGTATATGATTTATCTAAGAAATTATATCAAAATGTAAATCCTGGCAATCCAGAAAATTCAGAACCAAAAACTGGTTCTGATGATTCTGATGATTCAAAAACTGTTGATGCTGATTACACAGTAAACAAATAATTAAAGAGAAAAAATTATGGCAAAAGATTATTATGATATTTTGGGTGTAAATAAACAATCATCAAAAGATGAAATTAAATCAGCATATAAACAGCTAGCAAAAAAGTATCACCCAGATATTAATAAAGATCCTGCTGCTGAAGAAAGATTAAAAGAAATAACCCAAGCATATTCAGTTTTATCAGATGATCAAAAAAGACAACAATATGATCAGTTTGGCCCAGATGCTCAAAACTATTCTGGAGCACAAGGTTTTTCTGGGCAAGGTTTTTCTTTTGATTTTTCGGATATTTTTTCTACCTTTGAAGATGATTTTTTTTCAGGGTTTGGTTCTTCGAGAAGATCTAGAAGAGAACAATGGCAAAATTTAGATATTAAAACAAGGGTTGATTTAGATTTTATGAGTGCTGCAAAAGGCACAAAAAAATCATTAAACATTACAAAAGAAACAATTTGTGATCATTGTAGTGGTAGTGGATCAAAAAGTGGAAAAAAATCTGTTTGTCCTAGTTGTAATGGACGCGGTAGTACAGTTTCAAGAAAACAAACTCCTTTTGGAATATTTGCAGTTCAACAAACTTGTTCAAAATGTGAAGGAACTGGAAAAATTGTAACTGACAGTTGTAAAAAATGTTCTGGAAAAGGATTTGTTAAGCAAACAATTAATATAAATGTAGACATTCCTGCAGGAATAAACCACGGAGATTACATTAGATTAAGGGAACAAGGAAATGAAAGATCTGATCAAAAAGGAGATCTTTTTATTTTAGTGACTGTTTCTAATCACGAATTTTTTAAAAGAAACGGAACAGATCTTTATTGTGAAATTCCTATAACATATGGAGATTTAATTCTTGGCACAAAAATAGATATAAAAGGAATACAAGACACTATTAATTTGAAAATCCCATCAGAAACAATACCCGGGACAATATTTAATGTAAAAGGCAAAGGGCTACCAGACCCAAACAAAAGAGGGGTTCATGGATCTTTGTTTGTTAAAGTTATTTTAGCTATGCCCGATAACATAAATAAAGAATATAAAGATCTCTTATCAAAATTAAATGATGTTGATAACAAATCCACAAAGAAAAAAATGCAAAATAAACTTAAGGATTATGTTGCTTATTAAAATTTAGATAGGAATTTAAATTCTTATTATTTATTTTATTTATGAATGTATTATTTGTCTGTAAATGGAATAGATTTAGAAGTAAACTTGCAGAAGCAATATTCAAAAAATTAAATAAAAATACTGATTTTAAAGTTAAAAGTGCAGGAATATTTCCCGGTGCACCAATAACAAAAGAAATTATTATAACCGCTAATAAGCTAGGTGTCAAGGTTTCAAAAAACAGAAAACCATTAAATTACAAAACCTGGATGTGGGCTGATTATATTATTATTGTTGCAGATAATGTCCCTAGAGTTATTTTCAATGATTTTGAAAAAAATTATCATAAGAAAATAATTCATTGGAAATTTAAAGATGTTTATGGCGACAATATAAAAGACCGAGAAAAACTAGCTTTAAAAATTAAAAAAAATATTGAACTGTTTCTAAAAAGTCATAATAATTAATTTTCTTTAATAAAAATAATTTAAAAAAAATCAGATAATGATTTTTGTTTTTTTTCTTCTTTATCTAAGAATAGACTGTCTATTTCTTCTTCACAAAGATTAATTCTTTGTAAAAGATATGGTTTTAGATCATAAGTAATAATTATATTTTTTGCAATCTCAAGATATTTTTTTATAGATCCCTTAGCAATTGTTAAAATAATATTTCCACCACAAGAGCAAGTTCCACTTAATGGTATTCTTCTAAATTTCGCATTACATTTAACACACCTTAATTTTTGTCTAGAAAAGGCTCTTGTGTTTCCAATGATGTCTGGAAATAAATGATAGTGTAATAATCTTTCTAATGCGTCTTTTTGATCAACAGCAATTATTTTTCCTTGAAGTTCTGCTTGTTTTAAAACTTTGTCACTCATCGCTTTTATTGTAATATATGAACTCTGTTTTGGCCCTTCGTCAAAAGCATTAGTATCATGCGTGAATTTAATTGAGTTGTATTGACTTTCTGTACCTAATAATTTTCTTGCACTAATAATTCCCGGTATTTTATCTGGATCTCCAAATGTTTTTGCAAGCTCATAAAATTCATAAGGGTATTCTGTGTTTGTTTCTATGTCATGTGACTCATCATCAATTTCATATGGACTTAAGGTGGTAGTAAATGCAATTGGCGCATCCATTCTTCCACCTCTGCCAATACTTAAATAACTTTGTGAAAAATTTAGTAATCCATCCATTAATAAAAGCATAGAGTCTTGATCACCATCAACATTTCTTCTTTTTGCTGTAATATAATATGGATGACCCCAACAAAGTTTTGATTTAGAATAACCTAAGATTCTTCCAACAATTCCTGCTGATGTGTGTGGTGCAAGTCCAATTACATATTGCCCTATTAAGTCTTCTTTTGTTTTTGCATTGTAATATTTTTCCACACCATAGAATTTTTCTAAAAGGTCATCAATAAACCAACTAACTTTTAAAAAATATTCTCCACAATTTTCATCAACTATGATATCTTGTGGAAATATTGATACTCTAGAATCTATATCTTTTAGATCGTTACCAAGATAATCTTTTTTATACCCAAGTTCTTTTATTTTTTCTAAAGTTAAATTTAATTCTTTTGCAGATACTTGTGAAATGGTTGCATTTAATGCCTCATATCTACAAGTTCCATCTCTAAAAACATAAACCTCGTGTTTTGCACGTAATATTCCTTTTTCTAATGGCTCTGCAATTTTTTGAGAACTAACTAGGCCTTTAACACCTTTAAGTGTTTTTGGAATTCCTACGTTAATATTTTTACTTGCTTTTTCAATCAATTGATCTAAATTTATTTTGTGATTAATTTCTGCAATTGTTTTTTCATTACAAACAGAACAAACAGCATCAAATGTTTTTTTCTCACATTTTTTACAATATCTCATTTCTTTTGCTTCTGATTTACATTCAAAACAATATTTGTGAAATAATATTTTTTTACAATTTTGACAATAATAAGATTTAATTTCTACTTCATTTATTCCATAGTCTCCAGCATTAGCAGTATCTGATCTTTTGGTACTTGCTTTTATTAAATCTCTGTTATTTCCAAACCCCTTTCCAATCGGAAATAAAACATTTGGTTTGCCAGCCATTATTCTTTCATGTGCTGCTTCTGGTCTACCCATTCTTGCTCCTATGTAGGTTCCAGATTTTTCTTTAATTGTTATTCCAGAAATATCTGTTAATATTTCTACGATAGATTTTTCTTTAAAATTTTCTAAATTATTATATTCAATTAATGGATCAATTGCATTTAATGCTCCAATTGTTTTCAAGAAAGGATATGCTTGATTTTTTTCAATTAAAATTTTATTTTCTTCTTCAAGATATTTATGAACTAGTCCAATTTTTTCCAGAATTTTTTTAATTTCAGGAGTGTGGTTTATTTTAACAGAAACAATATTTTCTGTTGGTTTTGTTATTTTAAAAATATCTATTTTTTCAAAAATATCTTTTAAATCTTCTAAATATTTATTTTTTGGAGAACTATTTTCTACATCCTCAAATATTTTTTCAGAATTTCTAATTTCTTTAATTAAGATAATTAATTCATCTATTGTTAAGAGATCATAATAAAACAAATAATGAGGAAACAAAGGTATCTTATATTTTAAACTAATCGCAACTGCGGTATACGGATCCGGGTGTCTATAAAATTCTTCGCATATTTCAAATGCTCTTTTATCTAGTTCTTCTTTTTTATAAAGGTGTTTGATTAATGCAAACCATTCTTCTTCCACAAAACCATTTTTTAAAAGAGGGTGCCCACTTTTTCTAAAGTCTCCAATATCTATTAAAAGATCTCCAAGAAATAATATTTTTTCTATATCGTCTTTATATTTTTTTGCTGTTGTTACGTGATCTATTGCAATTACATTTTTATTTTTTAATCTAACAATTGGCCCATCAATAGTAGAACA
>JAQUVR010000058.1 GCA_028693335.1 Candidatus Iainarchaeum sp.
ATAAGAGGAATTGCCCTAAGAGATGAATTAACTTTTGAATGGCAAAAAAGAGGAATAAAAGAAGAAAAAGATTTTGCAATATTAACTGCAGAAATATCAAAAGCAACATTTGACATGACACCAAAAGAGTATAAATAATTTAAGGGCCTAAAAAAAGAAAATCTTAGAGATCATATGGATGATCTAGAATTAATATTTACAATGCTTGGGAAATCAGTCACTAAAGAATTAACCATCAAAGAAGATCCAAATGATTTTCCAAAAACAAAAAAAGTTGCAAATCGTGGTGGTAAAGTTGCAGGTACTGCAAGAAAAGTAACTGAAAAAGAGCTTGGAAGAAAAATATCTAATAAAGATAATTATTTAAAAATTCCAGAAAAGCAAAAAAGATTATTAAAAAGTTCAAAAACTAAAAAGAAAGTCAAATATAAGATCTTAAAGATTAAAAAAAAGTAATATATATAAACTATTCTTTACAATAATATATATTAGTATGTTGTCTATTTTTAATGGTTTTTAAGTGAATTAAAAGCACTAAACAGAGCAAAAAAAGTAACTAATGGGCAATAGGACAAAAATTTATTTTTATATAAAGATAAAAACACAAGGTGAAAAATAAAAATGGGTAGAAAAGAAATTGTTGCAGAACTTGCATCAAAATTAATGGCAAATACAAAAAATATTAGAAATTTAGCAATTATTGCGCATATTGATCATGGAAAATCAACATTAACAGATAACTTGGTTGCAACAGCTGGATTAATATCTAAAGAACTTGCAGGACAACAAGTTTTCATGGATTCATATGTTTTAGAACAAGAAAGAGGAATAACTATTAACTCTTCTAATGTTTCTGTTCCATGTGAATTTTTAGGAGAAAAATATTTAATTAATATTATTGATACCCCAGGTCACGTTGACTTTGGTGGAGATGTTATCAGAGCTATGAGAGCTGTTGATGGTGCTGTTTTAGTTGTTGATTGTGTTGAAGGTGTTATGCCTCAAACAGAAACTGTTTTAAGACAAGCATTAAAAGAAAGAGTAAAACCAGTTTTATTTATTAATAAAGTTGATAGATTAATAACAGAAATGAATGTTACTCCTGAAGACATGCAAAAAAGATTTGTAAAAGTTGTAATGGATATTAATAATTTAATATCTAAAAATGCACCAGAACAATTTGCAAAAGATTGGCAAGTAAGCATAAAAGATGGATCTGTATGTTTCGGTTCTGGTTTTCACAATTGGGCATTATCTGTTCCTGCAATGAGTAGATATAATGTTAAATTTTCAGATATTATTGATTATTGTAGAAATTCACAACAAAAAGAATTATCTGAAAGAATTCCAATAAGTGAAGTATTTATTGAAATGGTGTCAAAACACTTACCAAGCCCATTACAAGCACAAAGATATAGAATACCAATTATCTGGGGTGGAGAATTAGATACTCCTGAAGGAAAAGCAATGACAGAATGTAATGTTTCTGAAGATAATGTTGCAATGATGGTTACAGATGTTGTTTTAGACAAACATGCTGGAGATATTGCTTCTGGAAGAGTTTATGCTGGGTCTATAAAAAAAGGAATGGATCTTAAAGTTCTTGGAACAGATAGAATTGCTAAAGTTCAACAAGTTGGAATTTATCTTGGACCTGAAAGAGTTATATTAGATGAAGTTCTTTCTGGAAATATTGCATGTATTGTTGGTATGAAAGAAGTTTATGCTGGTCAAACATTATCAAATAAAGAAATAAAATCTTTTGAAGACTTTATGTCTGATGTTGAACCTGTTATGACTGTTTCAATTGAAGCAAAGAATAGTAAAGATCTTCCAAAATTAATAGAAGTTGTTCATAATATAACAAAAGAAGATCCAAATATCAGAGCAGAATTAAATCAAGAAACTGGTGAACATCTAATTTCTGGTATGGGTGAATTACATTTAGAAATTACTCAATATAAAATTGAGAAAGATAATAATATCCCAATAACAGTTAGTCCACCAATAGTTGTTTACTATGAAACAATTCAAAAAGCTTCTGAAGTTATTGAAGGAAAATCTCCAAATAAACATAATAAATTTAAATTTAGAATTGAACCTTTGTCAGAAGAAATGTTTGCAAAAGTAAAAGCAATTAAATTTGATGGAAAGATAAGACCAAATAAAGATCTTGAGATTATTAAAAAATTCCAAGAAGCTGGCTTTGGTACTGATGAAGCAAAAAATATTTGGGCTGTTCATAATAATTGTGTTTTAATTAATAGAACAAAAGGTATTCAAAATCTTTTTGAAACAAGAGAATTAATTATAGATGGTTTTAATGATGCTACAAAAGAAGGACCAGTTGCAAAAGAAAAAGTTTCTGGAATTATTGTAAACTTAGAAGATGCAACACTTCATGAAGATGCAATTCACAGAGGTCCTGCACAAGTTTTACCAGCTGTAACTAGACCAATCTATGTTGGAATTCTTTCAAGTGATTATACCTTATTAGAACCAAAACAAAAAATTTCAGTTTCAGTTCCACAAGATTTTATGGGTTCTGTAAATAAAGTTTTGTCCGGAAGAAGAACACAAATTGAAAATATTAACATGGAAGGAGATTCTTGTGTTGTTATTGGAAAAATTCCTGTTAAATCATTGATTGGTTTAAGTCAAGAGATGAGAGGAGAAACACAGGGAAGAGCAATCTGGACAGCAGAATATGCTGGTTATGAGAAATTACCTAAATCTTTGTTAATGAGTACAATTGCAGAGATAAGAACAAGGAAAGGAATGGATCCTGAACCAAAACCTGCTGAGTTTTTCATGGACTAGTTTTTTTAACTAGTTTATTTTTCTTTTTTCATTATTTCTTGGACACAAGACCTCACAAATTGTTGGACAAATTACAAGGTAATTTGGACAAACACACAATTTCTTGGACGATTTTCTTCTTTTATGTGTTTTTTAGGAAAACGTTTATAAATGTTTATGTAATATATTATAAATATTATATGTAATTCTTTAGGGGAAGAATTCAATTAAAAACTAAAATTGGAGGCGGAAAAAATGGCAGCAGCAAAAAAGAAAGTTGTAAAAAAAGCAGCACCTGCAAAAAAAGTAGTAAAGAAAGCACCTGCAAAAAAGAAAGCAGCACCTAAAAAGAAGAAATAAGTTTTGACTTTATTTCTTTTATTTTTTTTATTTTAAATTATTTTCTTTTTTTATTTTTAAAAAATTCAAAAATATGCGAGACTAAAAAGCATGTTAAAAAAAATCGTAATAATTGGTTCTGATACTGATTATGGAAAAATAGCTTTTGACTTTTTTTCAAAGTTTTCTGATTTTTATAAGATTGTCGGATTAACTTTTTTTTCAAAAGATAGATCTTTGTTTGTTAATCAATTAAAATCAGTAAATCCTCAGTATGTTTTTGTTTATGATTTAGAAGAATCTAAATCTCTTGAAATAGAATATAATAATTCTAATTGTTCTTTTATATCTGGAGACAATATTACCAACTACATTAAACAATCTGATGCAGACATTTATGTTTTTTGTGATTCTAATATTGATTGTATAAAGGCGATATTATCTGTAATCTATAATCAAAAAGATGTTGTTTTAATGTCTACTGATGCTGTTTTAAGTTCTGGCAAAATACTTGCTTATGAATCAAAACTTAAAGGTGTTAATTTCTATCCAATCACTTTACAAACATATTCTCTAAATCAATTCTTTAAGGTTAGATCTAATAAAGAATTAGATAAAATTATTCTTATGAATATAGATAAGAAATTAGATAAAGAAGATATTGATGAATTCAGATCTCAAAAAATAGATTTTAATCTATTTAAAGAAAGTTTTTATAATTTCACACATTTTAATTTGATAAAACAATTGTATCTGTTAAACTATTTTTATGATATATCTGTTGAAAAATTTGATTTTTTCAAACAAAATAAAAATATTATTACTGTTATTGCAGAGTTTAATGATGGTAGTAATTTAATAAACACAACAAATAACGATCTTTATCCTGTTTTATATTATTATTTCTGTAAAGATAAGTCCGGTTTTGTTGATAAAAATTTATTGATTTCTGGAGATAAAATTAATTTGTCATTATCTAGAATTGATGTTTCAAAAGAAATATTTTTAAAATTAGGAATTGATTTTTTAAAAAAGGGTGGCTCTTATCCAATAGTTTATTTTTTTGCATTTGAGCTTTTTACTAAAAAATATTTTGATAACAAAATAAAGTATAAAGATATACCTTTAAAACTAAAAGAAATTTTAGAAGATAAATCTTTTTATTCCACAAAGCCTGATCTAAAAACAATTCTTGCACTAAAAAGTAAACTAGAGAGTAAATTTTTATAATTCTTTTTTAATAGAGAGGTCTTGATTTAATATCATTGAAGAATTGCTTTTTTTTAGTGCTTCTTTTAAAATTTTATTTAAATCTGTTTCTTTATCAAATTCTTTTATAGCATAGTCAGGTATTATGTGACCAAAACAATATTTTTTATTAAGATCCATTGAATATTTAAAAAATTTAGTACAGTAATGAGATCCTCCAAATCCAACAACTTCTACCCAGTTATTTTCTTCTTTTATTTTTTCTCTATTGTAATACTTTAAAACATCTATGACATTCTCACAAATGAACCCAATAGTCTTTAGATCATTCCAGGCATCTAAATCAGATCCGATTTCTACAAATATAGCAGAATTTTCTAGATATGGCCCATGATGTGTTGCTTCTTGTTTGACTTCGTATTTTTTGATATCAATATCTATATTTTGTTTTTTTTTAATATACATTCTCAAAAGTAG
>JAQUVR010000059.1 GCA_028693335.1 Candidatus Iainarchaeum sp.
CTTTAAAGAAACCTGGCACATCAAAAACATCAGTGAATTTGATACTAATCAACCAATAAAAATGTTTAAAAAAATCATTGACGAAGAAATCACCATAAAAGAAAATGATAGACCTGTTGATTTTTTTATTGATGATGAATGGGTTTTTATAGAGTCTAAATTTCTAAAAAATCAAGAAAAAAGTATTTCAATAAATAGATTAATAACAACAACCTCTGCAAAAAATATTGCAGAAAAAATTATTTCTGATATTTATCTTTTAATAAATTCTCAGTTTTTAGATATTTCAACAGATGCAAAAAACATAGCATCTCAAATAAATCTGGAAAAAATAACTGATGTAAATATAACGAATTTAGAAAAAGTAATTAACAAAAAAGAACAAGTAGAACAATTAATTGAAAAAGAAAATGCTTTCGCCATAATTTTAACAAGATACCACCAATTAAAAAGAGATTTTGAAAATAATCTTTTAGACCAAGGCCTAATAAACCAACTAAATCAAATAGACTTAGATAAATATAAAGATCCACAAAAAACATTAGAAAAACTAGAAAAAATAATTGCAGATTTTGAGAAGAAAACAGAATCTGACAAAAACCAAAAATTTGAAGAAAATAATAAAAGTATTAATGACATTAAAGAAAAATTATCAGAACTAGGATTATTAACTCCAGAAACCATTTCAGAAATAAATGGATTTGATCTTTTTACAGATATTTCAAAAGAAATAAATGTATTTAACACAAAGATAAATAAAGAACAAGAAAAAATCGCAAATAAAAATCAAGAAACACTTTTAGAATTTGATAAAGAAATAAATAATTATGACCTATATGAATTAATTGAACAAGCAAGGCTATTATTTGAAGACATAAGCTTGACACAATTATATGATGTCAATATAATTCCGCCATTCACTTTACAAGACATAGAGAGATTTGAAAAAAAATTAAAATTTAAAGATACAATAAGTTTTGGAAAAGAAACTGATTCTTTTATTGATGCCTTTAATGATGAAAAGTATGAACTTGCTAATAAAAGATTAACAACAAGCACAGTAAACAAAATAAATGAAATATTATTAGAAAAAACCATATTTGTAAATGGAATTGAAAAAATTAAAAAAGACGCAAAAGCAGAATATGAAAAAAGTAAAGAAAAACTCTCGACTACAGAAATTGAAGAAATTAGTTTGTTATTAGATCAAGAAAGATATCTATTAGCCCATTACCTATTAAAAGTAAAAAAAACAACAAACCCAGTTAAATTCGAGAAAACCACTCAAATTACTGTAGTTTTGATAATTTTGCTTCTATTTTATCTTGCTTATCTTTATTATAACAAAAAAACTCCAAAAATCACCAAAGAAGAGAAAAAAAGGCGGATTATTAGAAAATATTAACTTTGGTAAAAATAACAATATTATTTAAAAATCATTATATCATATTATATATTAGTGAGATATATATGAAAAAAATAATATTACTTATTTTAACAATGGTTTTGATAACCACTCAAATATTTGGGCAAACAATAAGCGAAAAATCTTTTTTTGAATTAGGAGAAAGTGATTGGATAATTCAAAAAGATCAAAATAGTTGTAAAGATTATTATTTTGATAAATTAGCAGAAAATAAAGCCGCAACATTTGTCTTAAATCTAAAATTAGAAAACTATATTGTTCCAAGAACAGATGTTGTAATAGATGTTTATTTAAATGATCTTAAGGAACAATCAATAAAAAACGAAAATATAAAAGAAATAAATATTTTTAAATTATATAATCTCACACAAAAAAACAAATTAACTGTTTGTGTAACAAATAATTTTTTACCAAGAATTATTATTTCAAAAAAAAGCACAATCGGTAATTACCTATTATCAGAGTTTAAAGAAGAAAATTTTTATCAAATAATTGGAGAATATGAATTTTCACAAACAATGATTCCTGTAGAAGTCTATATCAAAAACACTGGTGCAAGAGAAATTAATATAGAATTATTTAACGCAACCGAAAAATTTATGAAAAATTCAATTTTAGAAACAGTCTCTGGTAGTGCAACATATTCTGGACCAATATTACCAAATGAAGAAAAAATCATTAAATATTATATTAAAACAATAGAAAATACAGAATATGTGACACCAAGAGCAGTAGTAAGATATACAGATGAATTTGGTGTCAAAAGAGAGCTATTTACTGATGCAAAAGTCATCACCATACTTAAAAACGATCAAAAACTAGATGCACTTATTAATATTGATAATGCTGTTGCTTTAAACCAAGACACTTTTGGAAAATTGGTTTTGAGAAACATCTCAGAAACAGATCTAAAAAATATAATTATTGAACCGGAGTTTAGTGAAGATATTATAATCAGTCAAAAAAATATTGTTTTATTAAATAAATTTGATGTAATTGAAATTCCATTTACTATAAAAAAACAAGATCACACAAAAACAAAATTAAGTTTCTTAATTAAATATGATTCTTATGATCAAACATTAGAAACCAAAACAAAAGATGTGATTTTATCACCAATAACAAAAACAAATTACACAAACGAAATAATTGGAATTTTGTTGTTGTTTTGTATATTAATCTATATCTGGATTGTTAAACTTTAAACAATCCTTTTAAACAATTTTTCTAAATCCTTTATACTATAAAATATATTTGTCGGCCTACCATGAGCACAAATATTTTTATCAACACACAAATCTAGTTGTTTAATTAAAGTTTGTATTTCTGGAAGGGAAAGCTCTGAATTTGCTTTTAATGATTCTTTACAGGATTTTAATTTAATTACTTTGTCTTTCAATTTGTGTATTATGTCCTTTGGATTCTCTTGTAATTCAAAAACCATTTCTAAAAACAAATCAAGATCAAAAAAATTGTCTAAGAATACAGGAATGGTTTTTAAAAATAAATTATTATCTTTAGATTCAAAAGAAAATCCAGCTTGTAAAAAATAATTTTCATTGTTTAATATTAATGTTTTCTGCTCAGAAGTAATATTTGAAATTAATTTTGGGACTAGTAACTCTTGCTTATTTAAATTAATATTTAACTTTCTATTTTTTTCTAAATTTATTCTTTCTGCAGCTGCGTGTTGATCAATTAAGATAAAACCATCAGCTACTTCACAAATAATATATGTATTATTTATTTGGCCAAATATCTTGATTATTTTCTTATTGTTTAATCTCAATTCATCAGTAATTTGATCATTTATAAATGTATTTTGCTCAGAAAGGTTTAGATTAGTGTGGTAATTACCAAGATCTTTAGAAAAATTATTTGATAGATCTTGTTTATATGAAAACGTATTTGAAGAAAATAATTTGTTTTGCGTTTTAGAATCAATATTTAATGAATAATTAGATTTAGACACACTATCTAATAATTTAGATATCTCTAATTTTAGTTCAGCTAAAAATAATTGTTCGTTTTGAATCTTAATAATTCTTTTTTTTGGATGTACATTAATATCAATAAATTTTTTATTAATTTCGAAAAATAAAATAAAAAATGGCCTTTGTTGAATCATCAAATAATCTTTATAAGAATCTAAAACAGTTTTATTTATTTGAGATGAAAAAATTGCTCTTTTATTAATATAAATAAAAGATTTAGAAAAATAAAACCCATTTACTGGCGACATTAAAAAACCTTTTACTGAAAAAAGATCATTATTAATATCTACATTAATTACT
Organism: Candidatus Iainarchaeum sp.; assembly: GCA_028693335.1. GTDB lineage: Archaea > Iainarchaeota > Iainarchaeia > Iainarchaeales > CSSED10-239 > JAKQTP01. The sequence continues at coordinate 3,721 of JAQUVR010000059.1, forward strand.
TTATTTTTAAATTCATTTCCAAAAACTTGCAAAAACCTATTTTCTTGAGTAGTCTTAAAAAAATTTTCTGTTTTTTTTGATGAAATAAAAGTAAATTTTATATTTGGATTAAATAAAACAAATTCCAAAAAAACATCATAAATTTTAGAAAATTCTACTGCATTTGATTTTAAAAATTTTTTTCTTACTGGCACATTATAAAAAAGATCTTTAACGGTTATTGTGGTTCCTTTAATAGCTTCAATTTCTTTTAGAGTATTATTCTCCAAGATTGTTCCTTTGCCATTATCGTCAACAGCAGAAACAATACTTAACTTTGAAATGGCATTAATACTAGATAACGCTTCACCTCTAAAACCAAAAGAATCTAAAGAAAAAAGATCATCTATTTTTTTTAATTTGCTAGTTGTGTGTTTTTCTAAACATAATAAAAGATCTTCTTTTTTTATACCACAACCATTATCTTTTATTTCAAGTAATTCTAAACCAGCATCTTTTACTGTTAATGAAATAGAATCTGCACCAGAATCAATTGCATTTTCAATTAATTCTTTTACAACATCACAAGGTGATTCAATTACTTCACCAGCACTAATTAAATTAATTGTTTCTGGATCTAATTTTTGTATGTTCATTTTTCATCACAATTAAAATCACTAATTGCTTTTTGCTCAGAATCATAGATTACTGGCTTCTCATTAACTTCAAAATCAATAGTTTCATTATCAGCATTTTTTATTTTTAGAAAAGAATCATTTTCCAAATCTCTTTGAATAATTAATGCTCTATTTATAACATTTGATTTAATTCCAGCAAGTTTTGCAACTTGTATACCATAACTTTTATTTATCCCACCTTTTTGAAGTTTATGGTAAAAATGAAGATTATC
>JAQUVR010000060.1 GCA_028693335.1 Candidatus Iainarchaeum sp.
ACTTTTAGAAGAAGATTCTGCAAGAGCAGTTGAAAAGAAAGATAATGAAGTTATATATTCTTTAGATCGTTTAGGTATTCCATTAATCGAATTAGTTGTTTGGCATGATATGCATAATCCAAAAGATGTCAAAACCGTTGCACAAACAATTGGACAGATCTTTAGATTAACTGGCTCTGCAAAAAGGGGACTTGGTTCCATTCGTCAAGATATTAATATCTCAATAAAAAATGGCGAAAGAACAGAGATTAAAGGTTGTCAAGAATTAGATTTAATTCCTGAAATTGTTAATAGAGAAATTTTGAGACAATTAAACTTATTGGAAGTTAAAAAAGAATTAGACAAAAGAAATATTAAAAAATTTAATATCAAAGAAAAAAAATTAACTGATTTTTTTAAAGACACAGAATCAAAATCAATAAAATCTGCAATAGAAAATAAAAAAGAAATATTTGGTTTCTTAATTCCAAATATGAAAGGCATATTTGGTTTTGAAATTCAACCAAATAGAAGAGTTGGAACAGAACTTTCTAGTGTCTTAAAAGCAAAAACAACATTAAAAGGATTATTTCATAGTGATGAATTACCAAATTATGGCATTTTAGAAAAAGAAATTTTTTCAGTCTCGGAAAAATTGAATTTAAAAGAAAATGATGCTTTTATTTTAGTGATGGCAAAAACAGAAGAAATTGATTACATAAAACAAGTTATTGAAAATAGATTAAATCAATTTTTAATTGGTGTGCCAAAGGAAACTAGAATGGTTATAATTGATGGAAACACAGAATTTGCAAGAGAGTTATCAGGGAGTTCAAGGATGTATCCTGAAACAGATCTCTTGCCAATAAAGTTTACTGATGAAATTATGGCTGCAGTTAAAAGAGATTTGCCACTATCAATAGAACAAAGAAAAAATCTGTATTTAAATGATTTTAAAATTAGTGAACAGTTAGCAAAAAAAATGTATTTTGATAATTATGCAGTTGTTTTTGAAAAAATTATTAAAGAATATAACAGAAATCCAACACAAGTTGCTGTTTTTTTGTTAGAGGACCTTATTAATTTATCTAGGGATAATAAAATATTAATTGAAAACATTTCAACAGAAAAAATTCTTGAATTTTTTTCATATGTTGATTTTGATAAAATTCCAAAATCTAAATTGTTAGATGTTTTTGTTTATTTTATAGATAATGATTGTTTAATGGATGACGTCATTACTGAACTTAAGATATTTGATGATCTTTCAAAATTAAATTTAGATGCTATTATTGAAAATATTTTTTTAGAGAACGCCCTAAAAATAAAAGAACAAAAAGAAAGATCTGTTGGTCTATTGATGGGAAAAGTAATGAGTGCAACTAATGGACTTGTTGATGGAAAAATTCTTTCTGAAAAAGTAAAAGTAAAGTTGATGGATTTTTTAAAAAAGGAATAATTTTTAATAAAAGAAACATTAATAAATAGTAATTTATTATATATTTATAATATACAAACGAGAATTAAATATGGATAAAAAACAAAAGTTTATAGAAAATAAAAATTCATCAAAATATAAATATAATCCTAATAATAGATCTTTGAAACGAAAAATAATTTCACCACATGTAAAAAAGGATGTTTCTGAGAAAGCTAATAGAAATGGGCATATGACTGAAAAAATAGCCGCAAAAAATTATTCTCACAAAAACAGGGCAACTTCAAAAAGTTTAGCTACCCTAGATTATAGTGATCCAAATTCCGTAAGAAATCATTTGTTTAAAGAAAAAAAGATTGACAAAAGTCTTAAAGAAAAAATTTTTAATAAAGATAATTATTCTGGATTTTTATATTATCCTGCAATTATTTTATTTTTAAGTCTATTAATTGATTTTATTTTACAATTTGTTGTTTATGGTTTAGTTGATCCAATTTGGGTATCTATTGCAAAAAATAGCATGTTTTTTGTAACAATGTCTTTATTTATAATGGCTGTTAATATTTCTTGTTATTTTTATTTAGGATCTACTGGTGCAAAACACAATTATAAGTTTTTAACAATTTTAAAAAAGGTTTCTTTATTAGCAATTGCTTTTGTGTTTGTTGAAAGCATATTTACTTTATTAGCATATTTTACATTTTTACAACCATATTTGTTATCTTCTTTTAGTTCAGAAGCGATAAGACAATCATATTTATTTTATTTAATTGTTTGGGCATTTCTGAAATCTATATTGTACATTTTAGTTTCATTAAGCGCATATTTTATTTTTTATAAATTAAAGTTTGCAAAAATTTAAAAGAAAGAAATCAATGATTGTTAAAAATAAAATAAAAAGTTTATATGCACCTTGGCGAAAAAAATATATTTTAAAAGAAACGTCAAAAAATTCAGAGACTCCACAAAATTGTCCTTTTTGTGTAGTTGATAAAGATTTAATTGTTTTTGAAACTAAAAAAACAATGATTAAGGCAAATAAATACCCTTATTCTTCTGGTCATTTATTAGTTGTCCCTAAAAGACATATAAATGATTTAACAAAATTAACTTCAAAGGAAAGAAAAGAGTTATTTAATTTAATAGATCTTTCTGTTTACATATTAGATATTTATATGAAGCCAGAAGGGTATAATATTGGTTGTAGTGTTGGGTCAATAGCCGGAGAAAGTATATCTCATTTGCATTTTCATATTTTGCCAAGATTTTCAGGAGATGTTGGTTGGAATAGATTAGGAGATTTTAATGTTGTTTGTGAATCTCCCCAAGAAACCACAAAAAATCTTAGAGAAATCATAATTAAAGAAAAATTACCAAAAAAATTTGGTGTTTTTTCAGGAAAATAAGGTTTTTTTTAACTTTTTTAAATAAAGATAGGAATTTAAATATAATTTATTAAATATATATATTATTATTAAAAATTATAAAGGATAAGCAAAAAAATCTGGTGAGAAAATGATGACTATTTTAAAGAGATTTGTAAAAAAAGTCTCTGGCAAAGGATCTATAGAAATTGATGAAGAGATTGTAAGAGAATCAAAAAAAAGATCAGAAAAATCAATACTTGATTATAAAGATTATAGATCAAAAGATGTTCTTTGGTTAGAAAACCATTTACATGCAACAGAAGAGGTTTTATTAAATAATACACTTGGTGCAAAAAATAAATCTCAATTCCTTATTGATGGATATAAATTTTTTAAAGATGAAGTAACTACTGAATTATTTAATAGACTTTATGAAAATTATAATGCTTATCATATTAATTTAAAAGAATACATTTCATTAAGAAAAGAGTTACAAGAATATTCTCATTTAAACTCAAATGATAGTTTATTTGTGGCTGGTCAAATTAAAGATACAGAAGATCAATTAAAAAATTTTGAAAAAAAATTAAATGTTTATTTAGATAATATTAATAGATTAAAGAAAAGAATAAGAGATACTGTTGGATTATCTAAGTAGTTTTTTATATTAATAGTTTAAGACGTTGTGAGAAGTTCATGAAATATTTTATGCAGACAGCCATACTAGAAAGTGTAAAAAGTGTTTTAAAATCTGGCGGGCCATTTGGGGCAATAATTGTAAAAAATGGAAAAATAATATCTGTAGGACATAATGAAGTAACTAAAAAATTAGATCCAACAGCTCATGCTGAAATTATTGCAATTAGAAAAGCTTGTAAAAAATTAAATACTTACGATTTGTCTGGTTGTGAGATTTATACTAGTAGCTATCCTTGTTCAATGTGTTTATCTGCGATAGCTTGGGCAAGATTAAAAAAAGTATATTATTTTTTTGATATTGATCATGCGCACAATTCTATGTTTGATGATAAAGAAATTTATAATTTTTTAAATAAAAAAAAATCAAAAATAAAAATATCTATTAAAAAAATAGATTTTGCAATAGAAGAGGATCCATTTGAGATCTGGAATAAAAAAAAGGATAAAAAAAAATATTAATTTGTAAGTGATTATTTTTATGACAACGTTTGGCTACATAATTTTGCTAATTTTTTTAATAATTCTTTCTGCTTTTTTTTCTGGTGCTGAAACTGCTTTAATGTCAATTCATTATGTTAAAGTAAAATATTTGGTTAAGAAAAAAAAACCAGGTGCAAAGATTTTATCAAAACTGAAAAAAAACCCACACCAATTAATTATTACTCTTTTACTTGGAAATAATATTGTCAACATTTTTGCAACCGCAATTGCAACATATCTTTTTATTGGTTGGTTAGGTCCAAGTGGTGCTGCAATTTCTGCAATTGTAATGACATTTATAATATTAATTTTTGGCGAAATTATTCCAAAAACTTTTGCAGTTCAAAACTATGAAAAAGTTTCTTTAGCTGTTGCTGCTCCAACAAATATTCTATTAAAAATATTTTTTCCATTAGTCAAAATTTTTTCAATAATGACAAGTACTTTAAATAAATTCATAAAACCAACAACTTCTCACAAAATTTCAGAAGAAGAATTAAGAGTTATTTTGACTCTTGGTAGACAAGAAGGTGTTTTAAGTAAAGATGTTGCAAAAATTATGCACAAAGTTTTAGATTTTGAAGACACCAAGGTTACAAAA
>JAQUVR010000061.1 GCA_028693335.1 Candidatus Iainarchaeum sp.
CCTAAACAACCATTAGATATAATTATTGTTTCTGTATTTCTTATTTTATTTTCTTTTTTATTTGCAAATAATTTTTTAAGTTCGTTTTTTTGATCAATTCTAAAATATCTAGCATCTGGGCAAATTTCTTTTAAGCCAAGATCATTTATGGTTACTAGGCAACCAGTAATTATTATTTTTTTATCTGAGACGCCCAGTTTTTTAATATCTCTTAGATATTTAATAATTTTAGTTTCTGTTTGTTCTTTAACTCCACAGGTATTAATTAGAATTAGGTCTGCAGAATTTATTTTCGCATCATCAGAAAAAAAATCGCAACAGCCAATGATCTCTTCACTATCTTTTTGGTTAAGGGTACAACCAAATGTTTTTACAAATATTTTTTTCATCTAAATTATTTTTTACTTTTTTGCAAATATTATTCCTACAGCTCCAGAGAATAAAAATTCAACAAATGCTGCGTCTAATAGCAACCCAAAATAATCTATTTTTAATGCCATACTAATAGATAATCCATTTAGCACAACATAAATTTGATAGAAATATAATACTAATATAAAATAGTAAATAAATAGGCCCATTAACACAAATATTATAAAAAAATACAGTTTCTTTATTTTTACAAATTCAATAAAATGATTTGTAAAAAAATACATTCCAAAAAATCCAACTAACGGTAGTAAAATATACATTGGACTTTTTAAAAAATTTTCTTTTGATAAAAAATACACCATTATTTGGGATATTAAAAAGGTTATTATTGATATTATTATTACAAATATAATATTTTTACTTATTTTCATAGTTTTCTTTTCTCCAGATGAATATATATTTATTGTGGGTATTTGTTTTTTAATTGATTTGATTTCTTTACAACAAACTAATTTAAATATATTGGTAATTTATTTATGTGTTATATAATATATTGGTTGAAAAAAATATGTCTCAAAATATAAACATTATGCCCTGGACTGAAAAGTACAGGCCAAGTAAATTAAATGATATTACTGGTCAAGAACAAATAATTATTAAATTAAAAAAATATGTTGAAAAAAGATCTCTTCCAAATCTTCTTTTTTCAGGTCCACCAGGTGTTGGAAAAACATGTTGTGCTGTAGCTTTAGCAAAGGAATTGTTTGGAGCAGGCTTTTCTCAAGATTTTTTAGAACTTAATGCTAGTGATGAAAGAGGTATTAATGTTGTTAGAGGTGCAATAAAAGATTTTGCAAGAACTATTGCGTTGACTTCTGATTTTAAAATAATATTTTTAGATGAAGCTGATGCTTTAACTACAGAAGCCCAGCAAGCATTAAGAAGAACTATGGAAAAATATACTGGAACAGTTAGATTTATTTTAAATGCAAATTATTCTTCAAAATTAATTGCGCCTATTCAAAGCAGATGTTCTTTATTTAAGTTTAAACCATTAACAAATGATAGCATAAAAGAAAGATTAATTTTTATAGCAAACAATGAAAACATTAAAATTGATGATTCTGCTCTGCAAGCAATTAATGACATTGCTGAAGGTGATTTAAGAACCGCGATCAATCTATTACAGGCGGCAGCTTCAACAACAGATGCTATTACTGACAAAGATATTTATAATGTTTCAAATACCGCTCAACCAAAAGACATAATTGATCTAATTGATTCTTGTCTTTTAGGTGAATTTATTAAAGCGAGATCTCATTTAGAAAGTCTAATGTTTGAACATGGTTTATCTGGAGAAGACATAATTAGTCAAATTTATAAAAAAATAGTTTCTTTTCCTGATGATAAAATAACCCCTCAAGATAAATTAAAAATTATTGATAAAATTGCAGAATATAATTTTAGAATTGTTCAAGGTGCTAATGATAGAATACAATTGGAAGCATTAATATCTCAATTAATATTATTAAATTTAAAAAAATAATTTGGTGAAAATAAATGGCATCATATATAGATGAACTAAAAGCTCAAATTAATAAAACAAAAGAAACAAAAGCAGAAGAATTTAAAAAATCAGAAAAAAAAGAGTTGGATTTATCAGCACCACAATCATTCAAAAATACCAACAACAGTATTTCAGAAAACAAAAGTTCTGATGATTTTTTAGAATTAGATTCTCTAAAAGATGCATTTACAAAAACAAACCAATCTCAAAAATCAAAGCCAATAGTTGAAACAACAAAAATTGAAGAACCGATTGTTTCAAAAGAAAATCAAGAGTTTGAAGAATCTGTAAAAGAAACTATTAACAAATCAATTTCTGCAAGTAAAATAAATTTAGCAGAAAATGCTAATAAAGAAAATAAAAATGATTTTGAAAAAGATTGGGATGAAAAATCTCATTTAGTTACTAAATATGGTATTGTTGAAATTTATAGAGTTGATAATCAAGCCTTATACCATTATAAAATTCCAACCCCAAAACCAACAGCTAGTCAGAAATTAATTATTAATACTTTAAAAGAAGCAGCAACAAGATTAATTACTATTGATCCTTATAAAATAAGAGACCCATTACAAAGACAAAATATCTATTATCAAAAAATATTAGACATATTAGAAAACGCTCCAGAAATAAATGTCCCTAAACACATGTTTGATTTTTATGCTGGGGCTGTTGTTAAAGAAATGGTTGGTTTTGGACAAATAGAACCATTATTACAAGATGATAAATTAGAAGAAATCATGATAATTGGTCCAAATAAGCCAACATATGTTTATCATAGAGATTATGGTATGATGACTACTAATGTTGTTTTTTACTCTGATGATGGGGTTTTAGAAATTATTGATAAAATCGCAAGGATCTTAGGCAGAAGAGTTGATATTTCAAATCCTTTATTAGATGCAAGATTACCAGATGGTTCAAGAGTTAATGCAACAATTCACCCAGCATCAATTGATGGTGCAACAATAACTATCAGAAAATTTAGAGCTGATCCATATACTATAGTAGATCTAATAAAATTTAGTACATTAAATTTAGAAGTTGCTGCGTTTTTGTGGTGTATTGTTGATGGGTTTGGTGCAAAGCCAGCAAATATTGTTATATCTGGTGGTACCGGATCTGGTAAAACTACTCTATTAAATGTTCTTGCAAATTTTATTCCAGATTCCAATCGTGTTTTAACAATTGAAGACACTGCTGAACTTAAATTACCAATTAAGCAAGTTATTCGTTTTGAAGGTCGTCCACCAGGTTTAGAAGGAAAAGGTGAATTAACCTTAGATATTCTAGTAAAAAACAGTTTGAGAATGAGACCTGATAGAGTAATTGTTGGTGAAATTAGACACACAGAAGCATTATCTTTATTTACTGCTATGAATACTGGTCACGATGGTTGTATGGGGACAATTCACGCAAATTCTGCAAGAGAAACATTAGTCAGAATAACATCTCCTCCAATGGAAGTTCCTTTGATGATGCTTGCTGGTCTAGATTTTATTATTGTTGAAAAAAGATTAAATACTTCTAAAGGGATGGTCAGAAGAATAGTAAATATTGCTGAAATTAGTGGAATCTTAGACAATGATCCAAAGGCAGACATAATCTTTAAATGGAATCCAACAACAGATAATTTAGAGAGAACAGATGTCCCTATAAAGTTTTTTGAAATGATAAAAACATATACAAATTTGACTGATAACGATATTAAGTCAATTTTAACAAAAAGGATAAATATTTTAAATGATTTAGTTAACAAAAATATAGGTGTTCTAGAAGAAGTTTCTAAAATGATCCAACACGAATACATAAATCAAAAATCATAAATTTAAATAATGGTTATTAATGGCAGAAAAAATCGATAAACAATTAGAATTATTAAAAAAAGAAATGTCTAAGTCAAAGGATTCTAATAGAAATATAGATTTAGATGCTGTTGAAAGTATTGTAAATAAATTAAAGCAGAAAGATAGAGCTCAAGGAATAACAGGTCCAGTATCAGAATCTAATTTAAAAGAGTTAAGAGATATTATTGCAGAAGGCAAATTAGCAAAATTAAATATAGATACTGAAGCAAAATTAATGGAAGGGTCTGAATCAGATTTAGAAAAAAAAATGGTTAAATTGTATAAACCATTTCAAGGATTTGTTAACGCCATAGTAAAATTTATGTTAAAACAAAATATTGGAAAAAAGATTTCTTATTTTCTTTATTCTGCAAATATTAAAAGAACATTAGTTCAGCATTTGGTTTTGTCTATTATTTTTTCTATGTTACTTACGGCAGTAATTACTGGAATTATGTTTGTTTTGTTAACAGTAATTGATCCATTATTTTTAATATTAATACCTTTTATTGCAGGATTAGTATTTTTCTTTTCATTATTAGCATTTTCATATTTGGGGCCAATGCAAAAAGCTAAACAAAGAGGGGTGCAGATAGATACGGAGCTTCCTTATGCCTTAAGACATTTAGCAACAGAACTTCAAGCAGGTATTGGTATTTATAAAACATTACAATCAATTGCAAAGAATGATTATGGTTTATTATCAGATGAATTGAGTAGAAATATTATTGAATTAGAAAATGGAAAAGACACAAAAACGGCTTTA
>JAQUVR010000062.1 GCA_028693335.1 Candidatus Iainarchaeum sp.
TACTATTAGAATAACTAGAACTTTAGATAATTATTTTAAAATTGAAATAAAAGGAAGTAATTTTGGAATCTCAGATTGGCAAACAGTTACAATGCAATCAGGAGGCAATCCTGTTTTTGATGATACTCACACAGAAAGTAATTTCCTTTCGATTGTTGCTAATCCTGGGGACAGGATAGCTAATATTAGATATTATCCTTTACCTTAAATTAAAGAAAAATTATGATAAATAAAAAAAGATCTATCTCCCCATTGATCGCAACAATATTATTAATAGTTGTCTCAGTAATATTGATCACTGTTGTCTTAACCTGGGGTTCTGATTTTGCAAGAGATAAACTATCCACAGCAAAAAACATATCCACTCAAAATAAAGATCTAACAGGTTTAATTACTAGCAGATCAATTTCTTCTAAAAATATTTTAATATCTAATAATTCTTCACAAGATCTAAATATTACAGGATATAAAATTATCTCTTCTATAGATCATTATCTTTATGATTATTTTGAAAATAAAATATATAATTTAGATCAACCATTAATCATTAATCCTAATTCTGCACAAACTTTGAAAATTGATTGTTTTCCAGAAAGCTCTTTTTTTATAGATTTAATAACAGATCAAAATATACATGTAAGAACACAGATCTTAGCAAAATCTATTACTGATGTAGATTCATTAAAATGTGGGTTATTGTTTGAAGTTGATTTCAGAAATAATAATATTATAGATCTTGTTAATGGATTAAATTCAACAATTAATGCAAATAGTAGTATAATAGAAACCGATAAAGGGTTTGCGTTATATGGTGAAAATACTGCAAATACTGGAATAATCTATAATCATAATTTAGAATTTGTTAATGGAACAATCATTGTGGCATTTAACGCAAATTCAAATAGTCAATATCATAATATTTTTGGTATAACAAATTCATCCGGAGTAAGATATCAATTGTATGTAACTCAAACTGGTGAAATGTATTGTTTTTCAAATGAATCCTATATGAGAAGTGCTTTTAATTATAGTGATGATGCTTGGCATATTGCAGTATTTTCTTGGAATCCCACATCTAAAAAATTATTTATTGATGGTGTGCAAAAAGCACTTAGTTCTCTTACATCAATTTCTACTAGTGTAGCAAATAAAATTTATATTGGAGATGGACCAACAACACATGGCATGAAAGGTTATATTGGGTATAAGGTTATGTTATTGGATAGAGAATTAATGAATTCTGAAATCCAAAAAATAAATTCTGATTTTCATGATCAATAATTTTTTTATACAATAATATTATAAACATTTATTTCTTTTATTTTCTTATTATGCTTTTTAAAAGATCTATCTCCCCATTGATCGCAACAATATTATTAATAGTTGTAAGTGTGATATTGATCACTGTTGTCTTAACCTGGGCAAAAGGTTTTACACAAAGCACAACTAACAAAGCCACAGACCTTTTAGATCAATCTAAAGAGATTCCAAGAACTGGTGTTTTTTGGCAAACTTCTCTTTTAGGAGATCAATTGATTTTAAGAAATCAAATTAGTGATGATATTGAGATCAAAGGTTATAAGATCTCATCAACTGATTATAATTCAGATTATTTTTGGCTAAATAGTTATAGGCCTTTAGAAACTAATATAACTTTTAGTCCATCCACATTAACTCCAATCACTTTAGTTTGTGTACCAACTAATAAATTTTATTTAGAATTAATAGATATCAATGATCAATCATATACTTTAGAGATCAATCCAACAACAAACAGATCATTTACTAGTTGTAACACTTTTAATGTTCCTTTGTGGGAGTTTGAAACAATAAATGGTAGTTATTTGATTTCAGAATTTGAAAAAACAAAACCAAATAATTTTTTTACAGATGTTGGTATGGGAATTTCTGGTAATGTTGTTAATATTGACGAAAATACATGGTCATTTACTTCTGATGGATCTACATCTACTTTCATTAGTAATGGTGGTATTAGTTATACTTTAGGAAGAAAATATAAAGTAGAAATGGAAACTTTAAGTTCATCAGGAATCATTGGAGATGATCAGCTTTATTTTCAAAGATTTAGTCTTGGTTCAAATTATTTGGATGACAATGATGTTCCAATAAAAGAAGTTGGTAGGCACACATTAACAATTTGGTGTAATAGAGAAAGTTCTTCATATTTTCAATTACAATTAAATTCATCAACAAATGCTAATATAGTAATTAGGATAGATTCTATTACAGAAATAGATCCATTAGAAACAATAACTGATGGAACCAACTATTTAGAAAATTTAACTGCTGGTAGAAAAGTGATCTTAAGTTCTCAAGCTTATGGTTCTTGGGAATTTGATTTATATAAAGGTAATAATGCGAATCCAAGAGTTCAGATAATTTCTAATAATACTAGTGCTTATAACTCATTTCTAGGATATATGTTGTATATTTATCAAGATACAAAAGTTATACATTTTACGATGTCAACAGGTAGTGGTGGTTCTGCATTAATGGTAACAAATAGTGATTTTGTTAAGGATCTATTTTGGTATAATGTTAAAATAACAAGAGATAGAAATAATGAATTTACTTTTTTAATAAAAGGGCCTTTCTTTACCCCAACCCCTGGTTATGATGGTTGGACTCTTGTTTCTTTATCTTCTGGTTTAAATCCAAGAGTTAATAGTAATTATACTACTAGTAATTATTTTGTAATTGATCTAGATCCTGGAGATAGAATAGCAAATATTAAACTAACTCCGGAGATTAATTAATAATTGTTTTAAGATCTTAAAAAAAAAAGAATACTTTTTATATTATTCTGATCACTTATATATTAGAAATTATAAAAAATGATCAATTATGAACCCATTATTAATATTTTTAATTGTGTTTACAATTCCTTGGATCTCTTTTTTATTAATATATTTTTTGGTATTAAAAAAAAAGAAAAAAACCCCAAAAAATGAACTTTTAGAAAAAAGGGAAGAAATTGTTTCTGCTTGGAAAAATATATTAGAAAATATGAAAAAAAGAGATGATCTAATCTCAGATCTTGTAGATTCATTAGAAAATGTTGATATTAAAGAAAAAAATGTTTTGTCTGATCTATTAAGAATGAAATCAGAATTTAAATATGCAGAGAATTTTAATAACTGTATAAATGTTAATCAAAAAATAATTGATATCTTAGAAAAATCTTTTGTTATTCTTGATAAATATCAAGATATTTTAGTAAATAATGTTAAATATCAAGAAACTAAGAAAAACATTATTAATACTGACATAAAGATCAATGATTCTATTGCAAGATATAATCTAATAGTAATAGACTATAATAACATTATAGAAGATGATCAACATAAAGAACTTGCAAAAAAATTAGGATATACTAAAAAAGATCTTTTTATTTTTAAAGAATGATTAATTAAAAAAAATAAGAAAAAAAACTTATGAAATGATCATAGGTTTTTTTGGTTTAGGAGCTGTTTCTTCTAAAATCTTTTCTTTTACCATATTTATGGTTTTTTCTCCTTCTGGTGTTCTAATTATTCCAATTGAAAGATCTGTTATTACTTTTAATCTGATCTTTACTTCTCCATGAGCAGTTCCTTTAAGTAAAACCCCATTTACTTGATGAATTTCGTCTCTTGCAACAGCTATATGGACATCTCCCATATATTCTCCATCTTTTACTTTATTAAATTCACCAGAGACACTTTTAATAGTACATGGTTCATCATAAACTCTTTGTCTTAATGATCCAATCTTTGTTGTAGCTACTTTTACGTCTCTTAATTTTCCTGATGCTGATAATAGTCCTGCTTTTTTTATATCATTTTGAATAAATGCTCTCTCAATACAGTCAATCATTTCATCGCCATCATCTAAGACAACTTCTAAGATTGTGTTATTTGATTCTTCAACATCATTAAATCTACTTTTTATCATTTTTTTATCCCTTTTTATTTTTTGATATTAATATATATTTTAATGATAGAAAATAATATATATAGAAAAGAAATTATGTATAAGTGCAACTAAATCAAACAGATTTATAAAACCTCTTGTTTAAGTATTTGTTTTTAATTGATAAAGCTTTTTATATTTTTTTCTTCAATAATTCTTTCAATAATCTCTTTTATAACATTAATATATGATACCACTTTTGTTTTACTGGATAATTTCTGTTTTTGAGCAGTAC
>JAQUVR010000002.1 GCA_028693335.1 Candidatus Iainarchaeum sp.
AAAGTGGATATGGTGGTAAAGCTAAAATTGTTGGAACTGTTAAAAAACAGAATAAAAAACCGACTTTTATTGCAGAATGTGCAGTATGTAAAGCAAAACATTATTTTGTAATACCAAAAAAAATGAAGAAAGTTGAATTAACAGCAAACTAAACTTTCTTTTCTTTTTTTATTAAAAAAAGTAATTCTTTAAAATAGATCTATAATCTATTTTACTTATGAAAATTGATACTTATTACAAATTCATAGCATCCACTTTTGGAATTGCATATTTTGTTGGATTAGTAATTGGTATATTATTAACTATTGGTGGAACAGATGTTGCGCCAGAAACAAATATAACAAATTCTTTTTTTTTACAAAGTACAGTTAATTTTAGAGCACTTTTTATAGAAACCATTAATTTATCATTTACTCAAGCAGCAATTCCATTTACCTATTTAATTGTAAGTGTAAAATATGGCTTGAATCATGCATTTTTATTAACAAGTCCATTCCTTGGACAAATTAAATTATTTGTTCAATTAATACCACAAGTGTTTTATTTTATTTCTTTTATATTATTTGCAACAATTGGATTAAAACTAATAATTTACTTAATAGTAAAATTAGCAAATTTAGTTTTTGAAAAAACAAAAAGAAATATTTTTTTAAAATTAAATCCTTTTAACAAAAATGACCCCCTATTTTTATATCTGGCACTATTGTTTATTATTACTGGTGTCTTTATACAGATATTTTTAAGCAAAATATTCTTTATTTTTTTAATTAATTTTCAATTAGTTTCATATGTTTTTATTATAATATTATATATCTTATTAATAACCACAAGTCTATATTTAGTATACTCAACAATAAAATCAGCACTTGAGGAAATAAAAAACATTTATAAAAAAATAATATTTAAATGATAATTATGGATAAAAGCTTTAATTTTGATACAGAAGACATAGTTTTGGGAAGAGTTTCAAGTCAACAAAAAAAATATGGAAACAAAGCAACTGGATATATAGGAAAAGTTGTAGTTTCTAGTGGTGATGAACCAGTTCTTGGAAAAAAAATATTAATGGATCTAGCAAGATCTCATGTAGCTATTGTTTGCGGAAAAAGGGGCGGTGGAAAATGCCTAACTGGCGATACCTTAATAACTATAGAGGATGGTAGAGAAATACCAATCAAAGATTTAGACAAAAACAAGACACCAGTATTATCTTTACAAAGTAATTTTAAAATAAAATCAACTAATAAAGATCAATTTTTTAAAAGAGAAGTAAATAAGATTTTAGAAGTTAAATTAAGAACAGGAAAAATAATAAAATTAACACCAGAACATCCCTTATTAACCATTTCAGGATGGAAAGAAGTAAAAGATCTTAAAAAAGGAAGCAGAATAGCAACACCAAGAAACACACCTTTTTTTGGAAAAACAAAAATTAGAGATTGCGAAATAAAATTACTGGCATATTTGATTGCAGAAGGCCATTTAGGTAATGGCTTTGTGCTATTTTCTAATACTGATGAAAAAATAATAATAGATTTTAAAAAAGCAATTGGAGATTTTGATAAAACACTAAAAATCTTAGATCACGGACATAAAACATTAAGGATTAGCAAATCAAAAATTGGAAAAGAGAAAAATCCACTTAAAGAATATCTTAAAAATTTATATTTATATGATGTAAGATCAGAAACAAAATTTATTCCAGAAATTATTTTTAAATTGCCAAAAAAACAATTATCTTTATTTCTAAACAGATTATTCAGCTGTGATGGAACTATATACTTTGATAAAAATAAAAAAGAATGGGAAATTTCTTATTCATCTTCATCTCAAAAATTAATATTACAAGTTCAAAGTTTGCTTTTAAGATTTGGATTAATTTCTGTAATTAGAACAAAAAAAACAAAGAAACTGCCAAATTATGAATTAAAAATATTAACCAGTAAAAATATAGATTTTATAAAAGAAATTGGTTTTTTTGGAAAAAAAGAATTATTACAAAAAAAAGTAACTACAAAAAAAAGTAATCCAAATATTGACACAATTCCAAAAGAGATCTGGGATATTTACAGACCAAAAAGTTGGTCAGCAATTGGCAAAGAAATAGGATACAAAAATCCAAAATCTCTTAGAAATTCAATAAATTACTCTCCTTCTAGAGAAAAATTATTAAAAATTGCAACCATCGAAAAAAACAATGAATTAAAAAAAATTGCAACTAGCGATATATTTTGGGATGAAATTATTGAAATTAAGGAAATTAATAAAAAAGAAACTGTCTATGATATAACTGTTCCAAACACACATAATTTTATTGCTAATAATATTATTGTTCACAATAGTTATACAATGTCAGTATTAATAGAAGAATTTTGTAGACAACCATTTGAAATAAAAGAAAGACTATCTGTTCTAATAATTGATACTGTTGGAATTTTTTGGACAATGAAATATCCTAATAAAGAAGACCCAGAATTATTAAAAAAATGGGATCTTTCTCCAGAAGGATTAGATATTAGAAATCTTGTGCCACTTGGTAAAAAAGATTTTTATGTTGATAAAAAATTACCTCATGATGGTTACTTTACAATAAAAACATCACAAATGGATACAGAAGACTGGCTTGGTGTTTTTAGATTGACATGGAGAGATCCAGAAAGTTCTTTACTTTCAAGAACATTAGAAACTATTAGACAGAAAGTTGGTAACTTATATGATATTGATGATATAATAAATATTTCTCAAAAAGATCTAGACTCTAACAAAGAAACAAAAAATTCTTTAATGAATAGATTGTTAGTTGCAAAATCATGGGGTTTGTTTTCAAAAACAGGAACAACTATGAAAGAGTTTGCAGCTCCAGGGACAATTACTGTTATTGATGTTAGTACTTATAAACAATCTATTGGAATGGAATCCATACATGAACTAATTGTTGGAATTTTAGGTAAAAGATTGTATGAAGAGCGTATGCTTTATAGAAAAGAAGAAGAAATGAATCTATTATCTGGTAAAAGAAAAGAAAGTGAAATGCCAATTATCTGGATGATGATTGATGAAGCACACATGTTTATGCCATCAGACAGACCATCAATGGCATTAGATGTTCTACTTCAATGGATAAGGGTTGGAAGACAACCTGGATTGTCATTACTTTTAGCAACACAGCGTCCAAATAAGTTACATAGCGAAGCAATTTCACAATGTGATTTCTTTTTGAGCATGAGAATGACTGCTCAAGATGATATTCTTGCAGTAAGTTCAATAAGACCAAGCTATTTAAATGTACCAATGGATAAATTTTATGCGCAGATGCCAAGAGATCAAGGTTATGCTATAGTTGTAGATGATAATTCAGAAAAAGTTATGTTAGTAAAAATAAGACCAAGACTTACTTGGGATGGTGGAAAAACAGCTAATGTTTTTGTTGATTAATTTAAGATAAATGTTCTCTTACAATATCCTTTATTTCATTTCTTATTTGGACACCTGCTTTTACATCTGTAAAATTATTTTTTTCAGAAACTACTGAATAACCATCACTTACTAGTAAGTGTTTTCTATCACCAATAGTATAGCAACCAGGAGTTATGTGTCCATCTTGAAATAAAACAAAATTATCTATTTTTTTTAAATTTAAGGTCATCAACAATTTATATGTTGCGTTCATAGTAGTGCCATAATGCATACAATTATCTAATACTAAAACAGGATCAGATCTCTCTGTCATTAATCTTTTATATCTATTTGCAAATTGTCTAACTGCCTGAGCAGTAAAATGCTCATTATGCTTAAACGAATTTGGATTTAAAAAATAAATTCTTGGTGGTTTTTCATTAGGATATTTAATTCTATAATATTCTAGTATTCCAATATAGATTGCTCTTGCAGATTTATCTAAAATAATTATGTTTTTTATTTTATTTAATTTAATTTAATTCTATTTACTGTTTTTTCAACAGCAACAAATACACGACGTCTCTCTCTAATAATTGGCTCTGGCTTTGGTCTTTGTATTGGTTTTTTAGACAAACGACTTAAACCAGAACAAGGTTTTTTTTTAAAAATAGAACAAATTTGGCATCTAATCACAAAAAAACTATTCTTCAAGTAATTTTCCGCCAAAATCAGCAGCTGCAGAATCACAGATCTTAACTTTCTTACTTGTTCCGTCTATTACTAAAACATTATCTTTTTCAAAATAAATAACTACGCTTTCAGAAACAAGTCTAAATTTTAGGTTGTTAGATTTTAACACTTCTTCATATATTAAATCTAAATTAGCACTTGGAACAATAATATCTGTTCCAACTTTTCTTCCTTCTATGTGTGTTGCAATAGTATTTAGATCAATTGTTCCAACAACATTAAATTTTAACACAAATTCAGAAATATTAAATGAATCTATTATCTTGTTAATAAAATCTTTAGATTTTTTTGCATTCTCAAAAATAATTTTTCTGTGAGATCTAAATGTTTCTAATAACTGGTTTCCGTGTTGTAATTCTTTTTCAAATGTATCTATGTCTTGTTTTATTTGTTGAATTAAAACGTGCATTTTTTTATATAATGGAATAAGATCTCTCTTTTTTATTTCTTCTTCTAAATAAACATCTAATAATGGTTCTTTTTCATGAATATTATTAATAACTTCTAAATCTTTAGAAATATTTTCAAATATTTCAACTAATGGTATATAAGTTTCTGTAATTTTATTTGTTTTATATAGATTTTTGTTAAAAGAATCAAATACTTTTGATAATTTTGCATCAAGTTCTGGCATAATATACCTCGCTTTTTAAAATATATATAAATTAGAGAAGAAACTATATTTAAAGGTATTTTTTAAAAAAAAATCACAAATATTTAATAAATTTGTTATTTTTATCAACTAGTATGTTTTTTGAAGAAATTGGGGTTTGACTTAATTCAAAACCCATAATTATTATTTCTTCCCCTCTTTTAATCAAATGAGCAGAAGCACCATTCATACAAATATCTCCAGAATCTTTTTTTCCAGAAATAACATATGTTTCAAGTCTGTTTCCAGTAGTGTTACTTACAACAAGAACTTTTTCACCATCTAATAACCCAACTAGATCCATTAATGTCTTATCAATTGTTATTGAACCAACATAATCTATATTTGCATCAGTTACAGTTGCTTTGTGTATCTTTGATCTTAAAAATTCTCTCATAATTAACCCTTAATTTCTAAATAACAATAATATGCAGCAATTGCTCCTTGACTAGAAGCAGTAATAACCTGTTTTAGATCTGTTTTGTTTGTTGCATCTCCTGCAGCAAATATTCCAGAAATATTTGTTTTTTGACTCTTATCTACAACAATAAAACTATTTTTATCCAATAAAACATCTAATTTAGATAATAAATCAGTATTTGGAACAGAGCCTATTTCAATAAATAAACCATCAAGAGAAATATTTTTATCATTGTTTGTGATTATCCCAGTTAATCTTTCAGAACCCAAAAGTTCAGTAACTTCTGTATTGTACAAAATTTCAATTTTTGAATTATTAATTGCTAAATCAATCCAAACTTTTTCTGCTCTTAATTGTTCTTTTCTATAGATAATGTATACTTTATTTGCTATCTCAGAAAGCATAATTGCAGCAGTAACAGCCGCATCAGAGCCACCAATAACAGCAACAATTTTATCCTTATAAAAACCAGCATCACAGGTTGCACAATAACTAACACCTTTTCCAGTAAATTCTTCTTCTCTAGGCAAACCTAATTTTCTTCTAGCTCTACCTATTGCTAAAATTATTTTTTTTGCTTTTATAGTTCTTTGATCTGTATTTATAATAAAATCATTTTCTTTTTGTATATCAATAGTTTTTTCAAAAACAATATCAACATTAAGATTTGTTGCTTGATCAATCATTTTTAAAGAAAGATCCATACCAGTAATTTCATTAAACCCAGGATAATTACAGATTTTGTGTGCTGTTGACATCATTCCTCCAAAAGAATCAGAAATTACAACAGTAGTTAATCCATATCTTTTGCCATAAATTGCAGCGGTTAGTCCTGCTGGACCACCACCTATTATTGCCAGATCATAAATATTTTCATTCATTTTTTCTTCCCTTTATTAATTAATATATCTTCAAATAATTTATTATAGTCTCTTTTCTTTGGTTTTAAACCAAGAGATTTTTCCATTGATTCAAAACCGTATTTTATGGTTTCAGGGCTTATTTCCATTGTTGGAATTCTATTTTCCTCTAAAGCATCCAGAAATTCTCTATATGTTATTCCTGCAATCTTTGCACCACCAGCAATATTAACTTCTTTGTTTTCATAGGCTCTTAAGGCCACACCAAGTCTATATTCTTTAAGCCCTTTTTCAATTAACTTCCTTAAAAAATCAGACTCTGTTAGATTTTCTTCCTTTGCAATATTATAAGCCATAGTGGCCATTGAGTCAGTTAATCTTAAAGTTTTTACTTTTTTTATTTCATAATTGCAATTTTTTTTTCCCATAAATTTCACCTATTTATTTAATAACATCTTTCTACCAATCTCAATATATTTTAATTTCATAGATTTTGATTTTTCTAAAATATTCAATTTATTTAATACTTCTTCTTTTGTTAGTTTATTGTCTTCCACTAACTTTAAAGAAAAATCAATATTGTTTGCAACTAAGATATTATTTATTTTACAGAAATCATAAGGAATTCCATTATCTATAAAAACAATTATCTTTTCTTCTTTTGCAAGCGCTATACTATATAGTTCTCCAGAATCACTAGTAATCTGAGAATTAATCTCTTTTGGTATTGCTTTTGGATCTTTAATTTTAATAATTTCTTTTGATTTTAAATCTGTATAAATTTCTAAATCTAAAGGAGTGTATAATTTTATTCTAACAAAAGCTTGTAATTCTTCTTCAACTTTTCTTGTAATAACAATATTCCAAAGCTCTATAAACTCTTCAACTAAGTTAAGTTTTACTAAATGTATCCAAAAGGAAGTATCTATAACAGCTTTTGGTTTTGCTTTTGCCAGTACCATAAATAGATCTGATGCGAAATATATTTAAACGTAATACTTTGTAATACATTTAAAAAAAGAATTAAAAAACTATAATTTACAATATTCAATAATCCGCTGATCTGTCAAAGCTAATATTTTTTCCATTAATTTATGGGCATCATTAGAATTCATCTTCTTAAATTCTGATGGAACAATTGATCTTTGTAATGTTGAATAAAGTATTTCTTTAAATAATTTCTTTGCTTTTAAACTAACAAAAACAGATCCAATTGCAAATCTTTTTGATTTTGCAAGAGATTCAATTTTTTTTTCAAGTTTTATTGCGTGTTTTGTATAAAGTTCTCTAGACATTGAATTTACTGATAATTTTGGATCTTTTAAATATAATAATGAATTAATTTTTTTAACCCAGTTCTCTATCTGTCTTTTATTTAAACTAACTCTTCTTGCTTTTTCTCTATTTTTTAAGGCTAATTCTCTCTCTGTTTTTATATTATTTGTTTTTCTATCTAATTGTTGCTGACGATCTGTTAATTTTTGCCTATTCGCTTCTGTTGGCTCTTTATCTATTCTTTTTTTATATGTTTTAAGTAATGATTCTGATTCTAATTTTTGCAATTCCATTCTAGCATTAAAATCTCT
The DNA here is from genome assembly GCA_028693335.1 of Candidatus Iainarchaeum sp. Taxonomy (GTDB): domain Archaea; phylum Iainarchaeota; class Iainarchaeia; order Iainarchaeales; family CSSED10-239; genus JAKQTP01. The sequence continues at coordinate 7,669 of JAQUVR010000002.1, forward strand.
TGTTCCTGGTTTTTCTAATTTACCAGTTTTAGGATTTCTTTCATATCCTAATTGTTTTGCTGTGTTTGGTTTTTGTGTAATTTTTTTCTTTAATCTTAAAGCGATTCCTTTCATTTAATTTTCCCCTCTAATAATTTTAATACAAAACGTTCTGTTTTTGATGATACTTCTTCTAAAAATGAAACCACTTTCTGGGAATTCATTTTTTTTAATTCTGTTGGTTTTATTTCTGAATGTAATACAGAATAAAATACATTGTTTAATATTTTTTCAGATTTTATTTCTAAAAACTTAACTTGAAGAACATTTACTGGTGCTTGTGAGTTTTTAGAAAAATAAGATAAAAGATCAGATCTTAATTTATTATATAATTCTTTTCTTATTTTTTCTACTGATTGTTTAGATCCTTCTTTTAGTAATACAGAATTCATTTCTTTTATCCAAGAAGTTAATTGTCTTTTTTTTAAAGCAGTCAATCTTTTTGCTTCAGAATTTGTTATAGACCGACCTGTTTTTGGATGTATCTTGTTTGTTGGCTCTTTTTGTTTTTTATCAATTATTCTTTTTAATTTTGGAGTTAATGTTGGGCTCATGTCTTGCCTCTTTTTTATCTGGTAATTACAAATAATTAATTAGTTAACAGATAGATATTTAAATAATAAAGAAATAGAAAAAAATGCTTAAAAATTTTAAGCATCAATGTTTAGTTTTAACTTAGACTTAAGTTCTCTATATCTGTTTCTAATAGTTACTTCAGTAACACCAGCAACATTAGCAACTTCTTTTTGAGTTCTTCTTTCGCCTTCAATTAATGCAGCAATATAAACTGCAGCAGCTGCAACACCTGTTGGCCCTCTTCCAGAAATTAGTCCAGAACCTATTGCTTTTTTTACAATCTCTTTACCTCTTTCTTCAACAGCTCCAGATAAACCTAAAACAGAAACAAATCTAGATATATAGTAAGTTGGATCTGTCAATGGTACAGCAATATCTAGTTCTTTAACAATAAATCTGTAAGTTCTACCAATCTCTTTTTTAGTTAAACCAGATGCTTCTGCCATTTCATTTAATGTTCTTGGAACATTGTATGTTCTACAAACAGAGTAAAGAACAGCAGCAACAACAGCTTCAATTAATCTTCCTCTAATTAATCCTTTTTCTACTGTCTTTCTATATAATAAAGCAGCAGTTTCAATTAATGAATCAGGAATATTTAGATAAGATCCAATTCTACGCAACTCAGTTAATGCTATAGACAAATTTCTTTGCATAGAGTTTGAAATTGAAGATCTTTTATGCCATTTAATTAATCTATACATTTGAGCTCTTGACTTTGATGAAAGTTTATTACCTCTAAGATCTCTTCCGGATCTTTCGATCATTGTCTCAAGACCTTTATTTATTTTAACATACTTCATAGGAGATCCAGATCTTGCTTGATCAGAACTTTGAGATTGATCAAAACTTCTCCACTCTTTTCCCATGTCAACCATGTCTTCACTAATCATTGTGTGACAACTTCTACAAATTAATTCACCAGTTTTTGGATCCTTGTAGACAGTGCTTTTTCCACACTCGGGGCATTTCATTGCCATTTTTTCCACCTCAATATTTGTTTTTTAATAATTATTTTATTTTTTATTTGAAAATCAAAGAAATTAGGTCTCATAAATTTATTTTTTTGTTTGTAAAATTAGGCCTAATAAAAAGCAAACCTATATAAATATTAATGGTTGAAGTAGTATTTAAAGCTTTTGCTTTTTATCAAAAATCACTGTTTTAAGAAAACATTACTGCTTGTAAGTGTTGGTCTTAACAATAATCTTAATGGATCTCTATCCGGATATCTTATAACAACATCATTACCAGAAATTACTTCAATATGAACTTTTGCTAAATTGTCAAAATTTTCAATAAAATCTGAAAGATATTCTGAGCTTATTACATAATTTAGTTTTGGATTTTCAACTAATATTTTTAAAACATCATTACCAACAAACAAACTATTAATTGTTTCTTTTGATTCTGGTATTGCTACTAAAACGTCTTCTTTTATTATATTTTCAATCTCTTTTATTACTGAGTAAATATAATAAACACAAAATGGATCGTCCAGATTTATTCTTAAAATCCTACAAGAACCGATCTGACTATAAGAATCTTCAAAAAGCATAGAACAGTCTGTTTTTCCAAAATAGGTTGCATATTTTTTTTCTATAATATTTAATTTATTAAAAACCCTTTTTTTTTCAAACTCAGTAATATCATCATCAGTTTCTAATGAAACCATTTTTTCTCTGAGATCTGCAATTGTTAAAAGATCATTGGAGTATATTTTTTCTATTATTTTCTCAGAAATTGATGTTAAATGAAATATACTACAAAACGCTTTTTTAGGAACAACAGATAAAGGCATCTTAATTTTAAAATAATCTACAGACTTAGATGGAAAACCAAAAGGAGCAATCTTTATATCAAAATTAAAAAGAATATCTTCATGTTGCTGTGGATAAGATAGACTTTTAAAAACGCCTGTGCTATCAAAAACAAGAACTTTTTTACCAGATAACAAATAATTTTCACAAACTAATTTAACAGAATATAATCTATCATCCAGTTCTGAACCAGTAACTAAAACAGATCTTAATGTTTCTATATTTCCAGTTATCGTAACATCATTTTTTTTTCCAATAATCAATTTATTTACTGTAGAATTTTCTAAAAAATTAATGTTTTTTGTTGGAAAATTTGTAATTGTTTTAATAATAAACGGATCTGAAAAAAATATGCTTCTTTGATCTTCTGATAACATTTTTAATGAAACTAATTTTATATTATATGACTTAATTACAGAAATTATTGAACTAGTTTGTTTATTTAATTGAGCAATTTTTTTTTCAATATAGCTTGTAAATGCCATATTATCAATTAATTCTGTTTCTGTATTAATTAATAAAAATTTATGAGTATTCTTTTCACCAAGATCTAAATGCTTTTGATAAAAAATACATTGGTTTGGTAAAGTTTCAACAAATAGTTCTAATTCACCATAAGCTAAAAAAACTTTATAAACTTGAATTAACAATGAATCTTGATGTCTAGATCTTAAAAAAGATACAAAATAGTCATCATTGTAAAGAATAGATAATTCTTGATCACCATATTTTCCTTCAAATATAGTTTCCCATGCACTTAATGATAACATATTTTTCTTAATTTTTGTTTTTTGTGATTTTATCTATATTTATGATTAAATCAAAATGTTTATAATGTTTATATTGTAATATTTATATTATATATATTAAAAAGGTTATTAAAGATGATAGACGAAAAATTAATAAAAGATACAATTACAGAGCTTTTAAGTGCAAATGTTGATAAAGACACAATTTATTCTACTTTAAAAGATATTGGAGTAGAACTTGGAGAAATTGAAAAATACTACACAGAAGTAACAACATCTCAAAATAAAAAAACAGAACCAATAATCGAAGAAAAAAAACCGGTTTTAGAAAAACCAAAAAGTACAGCAGATCTAGATATTGAAAAACAAGAAACTGATCTAAAAGAAACTGAAAAAGAAGTTGCAGAAATTAATAATAATTTTGAAATACCAAAACCAACTACCAAAATAACTGATTCTATAACTGCTCCAGACAACGATCAATTCCTAAAACAAATCTCTGAATTACAGGACCAGGTTGGTGACATAAAAGCACAAATTAATGCATTAACAAAAATCATGAAAGATATTTTAGAGGAAAATAGAAATATTTTAAACAAACTAAAATAAATTAATATCCCCCGCCACCCAATAACTTGGCAAGATCTTCATAATTTGCATTAGAATTGCTTTTTTTATTTTTAAATAATGATCTGATAAATATTACTGCAAATAAAACTAAAAGCACTAATATCCAAAAAACATTTATTGTTCCGTCTTTTATAAATATTAATACTGCAAATAAAAGAACGAATAAAAAATTAGATTTGCTTGGTGCAAAAATAGAATAAACTAAAATAATTCCTGCAGAAAAAATATCATAATTGTATTGGTAACTTAAAATCATTAAAACAACAACAACAAAAAAACTAATGAAATCCATAAAACTTAAATCACCAAAAACTATTTCTTAAATAGGCTTTTACCTATTGCCTCTTTAAGTTTTGAGCCAAAAAACCAATAAATCAATATACCAAAAGTAAATAACCAAATTAAATCTGGAAATTGATAAAATAACAAAAACATTACAAAAATAGTTATTAATACTGCAACTGTTGCATTACCGATTTGTTTTTTATTATAAACATAAATAGCAACTGCAAAGAATATAAACAGAATAATCCACAAACTATCTTGTAAAGAGATTGCTAAAAACATATTTTTTCAATTATATTAATTTTAAATGGTTTTTTAATATTATTGTTTAATAGAAAAATTGGCAAATTACTTTGCCTTTCTATTATTTGCTCTTAATGATGGTCTGTTCTTTTCAGTGCCTTTGCCTTTCTTATCAAGACCTCTGTTTTTCTTACCTGCACTTGTTAAACCCTTATATGATCTGCCCTTATGTTGAGGATCACAAATCCAATGCAGATCTTTATCTGTTATTATTCTTGGATGATTTGGATCTACTAATATTACTTCGTAATATTTATGTTGGCCGTCTTCTCCAATTAAATAAGAATTTAAAACTTCCATATTTACAAACTTATCAGCAGCTTTATTTTCAGCCATTCTTTGAATAGATATTCTTCTAGTTATCTTGTTAACACCCATTCTTTTTGGTTTTCTTCCTTTGTTTGGTCTTCTTATTAAACCAGATCCTTTTCTTACTTTTGCAAGAACAACAATTATTCCTTGCTTTGCTTTATATCCTAATTCTCTTGCTCTTGGAATATTTGTTGGTTTTTCTAATTTAACTACTGCTTCTTTTATATGTCTATAACCAATTAATCTTTGAGTATATATTTTTTTATAATTGTAGTTTTCATCTTCTTTTTTCTTAAACTCGTTTTGAACAGTTTTTTTTATATAATTTATTGCTGTTGTCATAAATCACACCATTTTTATTTCTTTTGAACATAAAATGTATTTATTTTATTAATATTAATAAAAATACAAAAATGATCAATAAATAATATACTAAACAAAACATTTATATATGGGTTAGAAAAAAAACCACAAATCTAGCTTTTTAAAGAAAAAAGGGGAAAAATGGCACACTTATTTTCATCTAAAGCAAGTAAAAAAAAAGCAATTCTTGCTATATTAGTAATAATTACAATAATAAGCTTAACAATAATAGTAACATTACCACTTGCAAAAGCATTTTCAAACCCTGCTGAAATTAAAACCTTTGTTTTACAGTTTGGAGCATATTCTGCAATTGTTTTTATATTAATACAAATATTGCAATTAATATTTGCAATAATCCCTTCTCCACCAGTAGTTATTGCTGGTGGATATATATTTGGGCCATTTTTAGGAACAATGTATTCATTAATTGGATTATTACTTGGATCTATGATTGTTTTTGGAATAACAAGATTATTTGGAAGACCTTTTGTAGAAAATATATTAGATAAATCAATATTAGAAAAAATTGATGAAAAGTCAAACTCTTTTGCAAAAACATTGTTTGTTCTTTATTTAGTTCCAATAATGCCACATGATGCATTTACATATCTTGCTGGGCTTACAAATATGAAGTTTAAAAAATTTTTACTGGCAGTAGCTACTGGAAGATTACCATCTATTCTTTTTTTAAGTGTTGTTGGATATCAATTAACTAAATTAAGTCTTTTATTTTCATTAATCTTACTTGGATTTGTAATTGTTGGTGGAGTTCTTATTTTTTATAAAAGAAAAAATATTGAAGATAATCTTCATAAACACATAAATAAAATAGAAGAAAGAATAAAAAGAAAATGATTATTTAAACCAAGATATCTTCTTTTGATAAAGATCTTTAACAATATTATCTACTGTTTTCCATTTTAATCTTGTAAACTCTGGAAACTTTTTATGTTCTAAAAAATAGTTTTTCAAATAATCTATGGTCTTTGGATCAGAAGAATAACCACTTAATTCAAAACCAACCAAATTATTCATGAGTTTATCTCTGGTTACTTTTGCAAGTATTGATGCACAAGCAACAGACATATATTTATAATCTGCTTTGTGCTCTGAGAGGATATCCAACTTATCAAACTTTTTATTATCTTCTTTTTTTAAAATAGATCTTACTCTTTTGGTGTATTTTTCAGCAATGGTATCAGGAGAATCCAAAATCACCTTATCTGCTGATTTTATTGCCTTTAATAAATCAACAACTTTTTGAGCTTCAATCTCATTTAATGAATAACCATCCATTAAAACATTTAATTCTTCTGCAGGAACAACAATAATTTTATACTCTATACAATTTTGTTCAATAACAGAGAAAAGATCTTCTCTTTTCTGTTTTGATAATAGTTTAGAATCTTTCACACCTATATCTCTAAAAAAACCATCCTTTTTCTCATCAATTGCACAGATCGCAAGAACCATTGGGCCCAACACACAGCCTCTTCCGGCCTCATCAATTCCCGCAATTATCATAGTTTCTCAAAATTTGTGTTTTTTTTTAAAGCTGATATATTTTAAAAGTGTTTGTTATTAAAATATTAATATAAACTAATTTTAAAAGAATGGTTTTAATCTTTATTGGAGAAATGATTATGCAAGGAAAAATATTAAACTTTAGAAGAGGAAAAAACACACAACATACAGATCACATATTAATAGAAATAAATGATGAAAAATATAGGACAAAAGAATCAGTAGCACCATTATTTGGAAAAAAAGTAACATATACAACAGTTGGAAATAAAATTATGTCTGGAAAAATTGTTGCAGCTCACGGAAATAAAGGAGTAGTAAGAGCAATATTTGAAAAAAGCTTGCCAGGCGAATCAATTGGACAAACTGTTGAAATTAAATAATTTTTTTCTTTTTCTAAACTATTTTTATATTTTTGGTATTTTATATTATATTGATAACTATGACAATAAATAGAGAGTTGTTTTTTAAAGAAGCACAAGAAAAAATAAAAGAAGAGCTTAATACTACAGATCAAAAAATAATACTGTATTCTTTAATATCAGAAAAACTACCAAAAAATATTAATGAGCTATTTGAACAAATTAGAATTATTACTGATCTAAAATATCCAACACTAGATCAATATTTAACAATTGAAGAATATTGTAATTTTTTATTAGATAACTCTTTAGAAAAACTGAACACTGATAAAAAAAAAGAAATTGAAAAGATCATCTCTGGAGAAATATCAATAACTTTTGATCAGAATGAACAAAAACTTGTAGACAATTTTTCAAAAAATATTTTAGATTTAATTGTTCTTAAAAATGATCTTGATCAAGAAATATCTAATTTACTTAAAGAAAATTATCCTAACTTTTATTTAATTGCCACACCAAAAATAGCATCAAAAATGTTACAAATTTCAGGATCTATAAAAAGATTAGCAAAGATGCCTGCATCTACTATACAATTATTAGGTTCTGAAAAATCATTTTTTAAGGCATTAAAATTAAGTAAAAATACTCCAAAATACGGTGTACTTTATAATCATGAAATATTATTCGATCTTAATAAAAAAAATAAAGCAAAGATGGCAAGAATGATTGCAAATAAAATATCAATTGCAGTCAAATCTGATCTTAATAAAAATAATGTTTCTGCAGATCTTTATGAAAAGATTATTAGAAAAAAAGAAGAATTGCTTAATTTACAAAAAAAATGAATAATTATGATATTAAAAAATTTAATTTTAGATAGTGGAAACTATTATACAACAGATCTAAACACAAAAAAGAAAAGATTTTGGGACCCTAATAGATCTAAAATCTGTGCTGGACTGAAAAAAGGTATTAATATGTTGCCAATTACTACTGATTCTAAGGTGTTGTATCTTGGATCTGCTGAAGGATATACAATATCTTACATATCAGATCTTGCGGATAATGGTGTTGTTATCGGAGTAGATATCTCGCCTATCAGTACTCAAAAATTCTATTTACTTTGCAAAGAAAGAAATAATCTTTTACCTATTCTTGCAAGTGCAAATGAACCTGATAGTTACAAACATTTAATAGATTTTAAAGTAGATTTAATTATTCAAGATGTTGCCCAAAAAAATCAAGTAGAAATTCTTAAAAAAAATGCTGATGTTTATTTAAAAGAGGGTGGATTTGTTATCTTAAGTTTAAAAACAACGGCTATATCTCAAGGAAAAACAGAAAACATAATAAACAAAGAAGTAGAAAAATTTGGTAAAGATTTTAATATTGTTGAAAAAAAAAGATTAGATCCTTTTGAAAAGAAACACATATTAATTATTGGAAAGAAAAAATAAATTATTTATTTATTTCCACAAAATGTTTAATAGATCGATCATAAGTCTTTTCTGCAGACTTTGGAAAAAAACAAGCAGGAATTTCTTTTCTTTCCCTATGTTCTTTAACACAAAGACAACAGATTCCTTTTTTTGAACAATTGTATGTGCAATTACAATTTTTCAAGTTTTCTTCTTTTCTACATTCCATATAAGATCTATCAAAAATTATTTTCTATAAACTTTTAAAATAATAATATCATCAACAGGCCAATCTTGATAATATCCTTTTGTTGTTGTTTTTGATTTTTCTATTTCATATACAACATCCATACCAGAAATAACTTTTCCAAATACAGCATAACCTGGATCTCTAGGGCTATAATCCAAACCCAAATTGTCAACAGTGTTTATAAAAAATTGACCAGTTGCAGAATCTGGATTATTTGTTCTTGCCATGGCTATTGTGCCCGTTAAATTGCTTAGTCCCTTATTAGATTCTAACTTAATTGGCGGCAAAGTCTTTTTTTGTGTGCCATCTGGATTAAATCCACCACCTTGTATCATAAAACCAGATATTATTCTATGAAATACAAGACCGGAATAAAAATTACTATCCACATATTTTAAAAAATTTTCAACAGTTATTGGTGCTTTTTCTGGATATAGCTCAATTTCTATATTTCCTTTACTTGTTTCCATAATTACAACATTACTCATATTTTCTACCTCATTATTTTTATCAAACTCTATATCTATTAAATTTTCTTTTTCTGAATTTTCTTTTTCTGTAATATTATTATCTATTTGTTTTCTTTCGCTCAATACTAAAGATAAAAAAACAACAGACAAAATAATCATCAATATCAGTGCAATTATAATTTTTGTAGTACTTTTCACAAAATTTCACCTATTCTATTTTTTTTACTGTTGGCTTTACTACTCTTTCAACAGTATTACTTATAAAATTAATAAATGTGTTTAAAACATTATCAGCAACAAACTCCCACTCTCTAATCTCTTCTTCAATTTCCTTTATTTGATTTGAATCTAAATCTTTTCTTTGACTCATTAAAAAATCTTTTAGATCTGCAATCAATTCTTTTATTTTTTCCAAAAGACACATTAATTTTAATTTAAAATCTTGAATTTTTTCTAAATTTGTTCTTACTTTTTTTTTTAGTTCTTGCTTTTTGTTATTATCTTTTGACTCTCTTAAATCCTTTTCATATCTCTTTTCTTTAAATGGTCTAAAAAGATCACAATAAACTTCATGAATCGCTCCATTAAAAAAAGACATAAAAGATGCCGGCGTTTCTAATATTCCCACATTATTAAAATGTTTTTTTGTGTAATTATTAATGTCAAAAAATATTCTGCTCTTTTCTCGTTTGGGAGCCTTAATTTCTCTTGGTCTAATTGTTCGAAACATATAAATTTTATTTTATTTTGATATATAAAATAGATCTAAATCTATTAAAAAGATATTTGTTTTTAATATAGATAAAAACATTAGAAAAAAAAGGAAATATGAAAAAAAATTTAGAAATAGAAAAAGGAAAAAAGATTGCTAAACTATCTTTGTGGTCAGTAACAATACTTACTTTAATTAAATTAATAGTTGGCTTTTTTTCTGGAAGCATAGGACTAATTGCAGATGGGATAAATAGTTTTACAGATATATTAGCAAATTTAACCTCTTATTTAGGATTAAAAATTTCCGAAAAAAAAGCAAATAAAAATTTCCCATATGGTTTTTATAAATCAGAAAATGTTGCAACCTTAATAATTTCTTTTTTTATATTTTTTGCAGGCTATAAATTATTTACTCTTAGTTACAATAAATTATTTTCTAATTATGTTCCTGAAATAACAATACTTATCTTAATTATTCCAATAATATCAATAGCATATTCCTTTATTATTTCAAAATATCAAATAAAAATAGGAAAAGAAATAAATTCTAATAGCCTAATAGCAAAAGGAATTGATTCAAGAAATGACATTCTTGCAACTGGTGTTGTCTTATTTGGAATGTTTTGTACTTATTTAAATATAAAGTATATAGAAATAATTGCAGGAATACTAGTAAGTCTTTTTATATTTAGAACAGGATATGTTTGTATAAAAACAGCAATACATCCATTACTTGATGGATCAGCTGATAAAAAATTAATTGATAAAGTTGAAAAAATAATTCTTAAAGAAAAATGCAAAATAAAAGTATTAAGAATTAGATCTTCTGGATTATTTTATCATGGAGAAGCAACAATATTAGTGGATTCTAAATTAACTATAAAAAAAGCACACGATATTGCAAACAACATAGAAAAACAAATAAAAAAAGATGTTTCTGAAATTAAAGACTTTATAATACATATAGAACCAAAATAAGCCAATAGAGGGATTTGAACCCTCGACCTTTTGCTTACGAGGCAAATGCTCTAAGCCGGGCTGAGCTATATTGGCGAGATAAAAACGCCTGTCCAAGATTTAGTGCAAATTACAATTTTAATCTCTCAGCCATAGTTTTTAGATCTGTTTTATCCAAAACCTCTTTATATGGCCAAAAATCTTTTCCATCATCAATTGTTCTTGGAATTATATGAAAATGTAAATGAAATACTGATTGCTGTGCTGATTTGTCATTAGCATTTAATATATTTATTCCATCAAATTTTTGATTATAATGAACAGATATTTTTTTTATTGCAGCTGTGACTTTTTCTAAATAAAAGTTATCAACATCAAAAATATTTACAAAATGTTTTTTTGGGATTACAAGTGTGTGACCATTTACAACTGGATTAATATCTAAAAATGCAAGAACATATTCATCTTCATATATTTTATAACAAGGAACATCTCCAGAAATTATTTTACAAAAAATACAATCATCCATTTTTATTTCACCAATTATAAATCTTTAAAATCAATCTTTTCAAAATATAAATTCTCTAAGATATTAAATAAATCATTAATATTTATTCTTTTTTGATCAAAACTATTTCTATCTCTAATAGTTACGGTGTTATCTTCTAGTGTTTGATGATCAATTGTCAAACAATAATTACAACCAATCTCATCAAGTCTAGCATATCTTTTACCAATAGATCCTTTTTCATCAAAAAATATTTCAAATCTTGGATTTTTTTCTTTTATTGTGTTTAGTATATCTGTTGCCTTTTCAAACAAACCATCTTTTTTCATCAATGGTAATATTGAACAAAAATATGGTGAGATTTTTGGCTTTAATAGTAAAACGTTTCTATTCTCATCATTTACTTGTTTTACACAAAAAGAATTTTCTAATAAAACCAAAAACAATCTATCAAGCCCAATTGAACAGATCTCTAAAACATGGGGAGTAATCTTTTTTCCATTCTCTGACACTAATAGCTCTTTTTTTGAACCAAGCCCATGACTTTTAAGATCATGATCTGTTCTATAATTTACAGAAAATAATTCTATCCATTCATCTTCATTAAATAAAACTTCTAAATCAAATGTTTGTTTAGAATAAAAGGCTTTATCATTTTCTGGAACTTCTCTATACCTTATATTTTCTTTTTTAAAACCAAGATCTTCTAAAAATTTTTGAGTCAAATACAAATAATATGTTATTATCTTTCCAACACTTATTTTTTGTTCATTAATTTCTTTTATTGTATATTCTTTTTCACAATTATCTTTTAGTAAATATAATCTAATTTTATAATCTTCAATTGTTTCTAAATCAATAGGAGTTTTATCAATTTCATCAGCATCAAAAAACAATTCTGTTTCTAATTGTTCAAATTCTCTACATCTTAAAAGCCCATTTCTTGGAGCAATCTCATTTCTATAAACTTTTCCATGTTGTGAAATTACAATTGGTAATTCTTTTCTAGATGTTTTATAAATCCTTAAAAAATCTAAAAAAATAGATTGACAAGTTTCTCCTCTAAGATATCCTAAATTACCACTTTGTGCTCCAACATTAATAGATGCCATTAAATTAAATCTGGATATCTCTCCTAATTTTCC
>JAQUVR010000063.1 GCA_028693335.1 Candidatus Iainarchaeum sp.
CTATTCAAACAGAAGTCTTATATAAAAAAGCTATTGAACTAGCTAACTTAAAAAAAGATGATGTTGTATTAGATGCATATTGTGGAGTAGGAACTATTGGATTAATAGTATCTAGTAAAGTAAAAAGTGTAGTAGGAGTAGAGATATCTAATTCTGCTATTGAAGATGCAAGATATAATGCAAGTATTAATAAAATAAAAAATGCAGAATTTGTAGTAGGAGATGCTAAAGAATTTATTAAAAAAGAAGTTAAAAATAATAAGAAGTATGATGTAGTATTTGTAGATCCACCAAGAGATGGGTGTGATAAGGAATTTATAGGGTCATTAGTAAAGATGTTGCCACCAAGAATAATCTATATATCTTGTGAACCATCCTCTTTATCTAGAGATTTATTAGAATTAAGTAAGTACTATGATGTATCTTATTGTCAACCAGTAGATATGTTCCCTCAGACATATCACGTGGAGAGCGTTGTTTCTTTAGTGCTGAAGAAGTAGTATTAGTATATTTGTAAGAAATTATTCTTTGAAAATTGATTTTATTCGGAGGTAATAAGTTATGGATTCTTTTCTAGAAAATGAAATTGCAAGATTTAAGGAAATAATTAGATTTCCTGAGAACCTTTATTTAAGTTGTAAGGGAAATTATGATGTTTCTCTCAAAAGAGCCTTTAATGATGCTTTCAATCAGTATGCATGAAGAGGAAACATTCAATATAGAAGAAATGTAGATAATAATATTATACCTTTTGTTGATTTGTTTTATAATTTCTTCCACGGAAAAAACCAAAATGAAGATTTCAATACTTTTTTTATGAGTGCAATAAATACTGCAATTTCCATTTTTAAATCTAATAAATTTGGATTAGCACAAAAATTTGTTACCATGGCATTTAAATATTTCTTTTGCTATTCAGATGCTCAAAAGTATTCTGAAAAATTTTGTTTTTGTTATATGCCAATAGATAAATTCACATTAATTTGGATAAAAAGATTAGGAAATGAAGAAATTAATAGAAAACTTAGTGGAATTAAATTCGCATGGACAAAAATTGATTATGATTTGTTCATTAAAATACAAGAATATGTAAAAGATGTCTTATTAAAAAACTATGAATATATAATATCTTATAATAGTTCTTCTAAAAATAATTATATAATCTTACCATAAAACCCATTTAAATCTGAGTTCATTATTTGGCATCAAGAGCACATTAATGAAATTCGTAAAACTTTGAATAAAAACATATTGGATTTTGATAGAATAGGCATTAAAGATTTATATGAGATTGATTAAGAATAACTCTTGTATAAAAACAACAAACTATTATATGAATTTCAACAAAGGTCAAGTATTGTTTTAAAATTTATTATAGTGGAGGGATAAAATGAAACAAGGAAAAATAAATCGTAAAAAAGATTTTATCTTTTTTAAAAATCATTATGTAATTGATCTAATTTTCTTCCTTTTACTTATTTTAAATATTTATTTGGATATTTCAAAATATATTAATCCTGTTAATTTTAAAATAAATAATGATATAATTATTATCCTTTTGCCCTCAATAATTACAATAATATCTATAACAATTTCAATGTCTGGCGAAAGAATATTGGGGGTATCAAGGAGTAGATTCAATAAATTGCGTAGTAGTTGGACATATAATTTTTTGGAAATGATTATTATTACAATTATTGTATTTGTTATTTATACTATATTAGTTTTTTTGCCTTTAAAATATACAATTTTATTTTTGGAATTATTATGTATTTACTATACTGTAGTTTTTTCATTGCAAGAGATACCATTTTTATTAAAAGATGATAAAGCAATAAAAAAAACTATTCGAGAATATTATTGGAATAGACCCATAGAAAAAGATAATTTATACGAAGGAGATGATGATACACTCTCTGAAATATTGATTTTTTTAGTTTTTAAAGAAGGAATTAAAACAACATATTTATCATTCCTGGAAAAACGGAACGAAGAGGCTTCAGAACTAATGGATGAACTTTTCTCTATTCAAAACAATTGCCTTCATAAGATTGTTCAAAGCATAATTTCAAACACAAATAACAAATACAAGGGAATAGATGTAATAGAAATAATGGATAAAAGCTATGGGAATATACTTGATTTATTTTTTTTCTCTTCTGATTATAATTATTGCGAAATATATAAGAAAGATAAAATTTATTTATTAACCAGATCTATTTTTTCTCTTCACAATATAATTAATTCTTTAAATCTCTACGAAAAACAAAGAGATTGGACAAATAGAATTCTTGTTCAATTAATTTTGGGCATTAACAAAAATGCATCATCAGAAGAGGTTGCTTTTGATTTTCTTAATACAATTATTGTGAACACAGTGCCTTCTGGAAATATGTGGTTTGTAGAAAATCTTCGAGATTTTGATTTCTTTTCTTCAATTTTTTCTTTTGAAGGTAATTTGTATGGTTATTTTTGCTTAATTTATTTTTATTATTTAGCAAAAATTTGTAAAAATAATGATGGCAATATTGAAGAATCAATTCTTTCTTTAATTTCTTCTAAATCTTCTGGAATTTCTGATAATAGATCTTGGTTAAAATTGTCAAAGATAAATATACAATATTCAAATGATGAGAATCTTACCGACTCTTTACATAAACTGATTAAAATTTATAATTCCTCACAAAAAGGCACTTATTATGCTAATTTTAAAGAACAAGATTCTATGAAAAATAATACAAATCAATTTTTTGATAAATTTCATATATTTGACTGTTGGTTGGAATTGATTTTGTTTAACAATGATGTTTTAATACATGAGGAAACAATTAAGTTATCAATTAATAAGTTAAGTGACGAAGACAAAAATAATTGTCTAAATAGATTATGTTCAAAGTGGAGGGGTATTTTAGAAACAAATAATTATGAGCATCGGCCATTTTTATCTTTTGTTGGTATCGAATCTTCAAAACAAGAAGTAGATGAAAATATTAAAAAATACTTACTCAGTTTAATCACCAAACATCAAGAAAAACAAATTTCTTCTACAATAGAAATATTATCTAATAAAGAAATAAAGGAATACGCAAATTATATCAAGATTGGATTTAATTCAGCAATAAAAGATTTTGAATTTTTAAATGAAGAGATTGATTTAAAAAACGCAGATAAATTTGTTATTTCTCAAAGAATTAATAGTTCTAGTATCAAAAGAAACTTAGAATTATATATTGAAAGATTTCCTGAATCATTATATGAAATTTTAAATGAAGAGATTTTAAGCACTGCTATTCTTCAAAAAGAAATTAGCGGTTTTTTGCTAGATGAAAATACAATTGATGAAATAATTAAATTTGCGCCAGATTTTATGAGGAAGGATTCAACTCTTGAATATAATGCAACGGAAGAGCAGAAAAAGATAATTAAAAATGAAATAAAGAAAAAAGATAATATTTATCTTCCTATGAATCTTTTTTGGAAAAAAGGAGCTATTGAAGCCAATTTTGAATATAGTGAAGATAGCATATTTAGACGACTTAATAACGAAGAAATTGATAAAATAATTGATAATAGATATGAAAATTTTAATGGACTTTATAAATTTAAAGGGAATTTTTCTGATGATTCAAAATCTTTATTGATAACTAGAGAAAAACTTTTTGATTATATAAAAGAATCAGAGTACTTTTTTGCAATTTTCTTTAAATGTAAAATAAATATAGATAAAGATAAAATATTTCTTGTTAAACATAATTATAATAACTAATTATATTTTTACAAATACTGTATCTTCTTTATAATTTTTTTTAGTTACATAAAAGAAACATAATCCATAATAAAAATGATATACTAAATCTATCTTGAGGTGAAAAGTATGACAATAGAAAAATCATTTAGGAATTCAAAAGAAAAGTTAAGAGTAAGTGATATTAGTGAGAAATATAATCAGTCATTTAATACTATAATCATGACCTTTCAAGGCAAGTTATTAGATAGATTATTAGAAGATAATATTATTTTTGAAGTGCCAGACCGTAAGTTTGGTAGTGCTCATGGTAAATATGGGATTTATAGGTTAACTAAAGATCCTAGTATTTTATTCTATCTATCTCCTATTGGAGCACCAACCTCAGTAGGAATACTTGAAGAAATAGTTTATG